>JAYVAS010000401.1:0-17709 GCA_043750895.1 Pseudomonadota bacterium | reverse complement strand
CTCGATGCCGCCGCAGGCCAGGACGTAGCGGCGGGCGTGCACGGTCCACGGGCCGGCCGGTCCGGCGACCTCCACGTGGGTGACCCGCGCGGGATCGCTGCGGATGGCGCGGACCGGGGCGTCGGCGACCACGCGGACGAAGGCGCTGGCGTCGAGCTCGGGCCCGTACGCCGGGCCGAAGCGGGTGGGCTTGCTCATGCGGAACAGGCGCGCCTGGAAGTTCGCGTCGGCGGCGAGCGGGAGCTCGGCGTTCCGGCGGAGGCGGGGCGCGGTGGATCCGACGAAGGCGCCCACGCCGACCATCGCGGCGGCGGGCTCGTACCAGGGCGCGAGCTCGGCCCAGAGGAGGGGCCAGCCGCTGTCGGGCACCCAGGCGCGCGCCGCGAGGTCGATCGGGTCGAGGGGGCGACACCATCCGGCCCAGTGGTTGGTGGTGCCGCCGAACCACCGCAGCCGGGTGCGGTGCAGGTACATGTCGCTGATTCGCCCGCCGTAGACCTCGACCGACCGCCCGCGGTACGGCTCGTCGGCCTCGGGACCGGGCTCCCGCCCCCCGGCTTCGAGCAGGATGGTGTCAATGCCGGCGCGCCCGAGCGCCTGGGCGATGGTGATTCCGGCCGCTCCGGCCCCGATGACGCATACGTCCGCGTCGAGTCGGCTACCGGCGGGAGGTGGCGAGAGGCGCACCGGCGTCTCTACCTCGGCCCAGCGGGTTAGCACGGGGCGCCGGCGCCTCCTGCCCGGCCACGCGCACGGATGCGCAAGGATCTTTCTTGGAATTCAAAGACTTCAACCTCGACCCCCTCCTGCTGAAGGGTGTGTCGGATCTCGGGTTCACGCGCCCCACCCCCATCCAGGAGCAGTCGATCCCCGCCGGGATGGCCGGGCGCGATCTCCTCGCCGCGGCCATGACGGGGAGCGGCAAGACCGCCGCCTTCCTCCTCCCGATGCTGCACCGCCTGCACCCCAAGCCGCGCGGGGTCACCCGGGCGCTGGTGCTCACGCCCACGCGCGAGCTTGCCGCCCAGATCCACGAAGAGCTGGTCGAGCTGGCGCGCCACACCCGCATGACCGGCGCGGCCGTGTTCGGCGGCGTCGGGCCCGCGCCCCAGGAGCGCGCGTTCAAGACCGGCGTGGACGTCATCATCGCCACCCCGGGGCGGCTCCTCGACCACCTCCAGCACCCCTGGGCGCGGATGCCCGGCCTGGAGATGCTCGTCATCGACGAGGCGGACCGCATGCTCGACATGGGTTTTCTGCCCGACGTGCGGCGGGTGCTCTCGGCCCTCCCCAAGAAGCGGCAGACGCTCTTCTTCAGCGCCACCATGCCCCCCGAGGTGCAGCGGCTGTCGAAGGACATGCTGGTCGACCCCGTCGCGTTCAACATCGAGCGGGTCGCCGCGCCCGCCACCGGCGTCACCCAGGTCCTGTACCCGGTGCCCGAGCCGGCCAAGGCGGCGTTGCTGGTGCACCTGCTCAAGACCAGCCAGGTGGGGAACGTCATCGTCTTCACCCGCACCAAGCACCGCACCAACCGCCTCTCCGAGGTGCTCGAGGCGGCCGGCATCCCCAACGTGCGCATGCACGGCAACCGCAGCCAGGGGCAGCGCACCGACGCCCTCGCCGGCTTCAAGTCGGGCAAGATCCGGGTGCTGTGCGCGACCGACATCGTGGCGCGCGGCATCGACGTGGAGGCGTTGGAGCACGTCGTGAACTTCGACGTCCCCAACATCCCGGCCGACTACATCCACCGCGTGGGCCGCACCGCCCGCGCCGAGGCCACCGGGGAGGCGTTCACCTTCGTCAGTCCGGAGGAGGAGGGCGACCTGCGGGCCATCGAGAAGGCCATCGGCAAGCGGCTGAACCGGGTCAAGGTCGAGGGCTTCGACTACAGCTACCGGCCCGCCGAGCCGCTCGAGATCCCCATCGGGCAGCGCATCGCCGAGATCAGGGCCCGCAAGGCCGACGACCGCGAGCGTTCCCGGGCCAAGATGGCGGCCAAGGGCGGCGGGCGCGCCCCCGAGCCGAGCGGGCGGGGTGCACCGAGCCCGGGGCGTGGGCCTGGCCCCAGCCAGGGTGGGCGCGGGCCGGGCGGTGGATCGGGCCAGGGTGGACGAGGCCCGGGCGGTGGGAACCAGGGACGTGGGCCGGGCGGCGGCGGCGGCGGGCGGGGCGGCCAATGGTCGGACCGTGACGCGCGGGGCGGTTCGGCGCCGGTGTCGCGGGGTAGCTCCGGCGACGGCAGCGGCTCCACCTGGGGCGACATCGCCCGTGACGGGCTGCGGCCCCGGTCGTCGGACGCGGTCGAGGTGACGCCCGGCGTGTGGCGTCGCGGGAAGTAGCGGGCGCGGACCCGCGGACACGGCGATACAGGTCGCTGTGTTTCCCCTTTTGCTGGCCTGTACCGAGCTGCGCTCGGACGCCCACGCCTATGCGGACGCCCTGCGCGCGGTTCAGGCGGACCCGACCGCCTTCCACGCGTGCGATTCGGTGCGGTCGGCGGGCCTCCGCGCGGACTGCCTGACCGCCGCGGCGGAGCTGATGGCGGTCGACGACGCCGTCGCGGCCGACACGATCTGCGTGGGCCTCCCGTTTCCGCTCGCGCGGGACGAGTGCCTGTTCCAGGTGGCCGAGAACTCGGGCGACGCGGCGCGGTGCGCGGCAGCGGGGCAGTTCGCCGACCGGTGTCGATCCCACCTGTGGCGAGGGGTGATCGAGGCGCGTTTCCCGGCGGGATCCGACCCGGCGGCGATCGCGGAGGAAGCGGAGGCGGCGATGGTGGCCGCCGACATCCCGGTCAGCTCCGGGCCGTTCTGGGCGCAGCTCTGGCGGCGGGTGCTCGACGCGCCGGGGCCGGTGCGGCGTGACCGCTGTGCGGGGGTGCCGCGCCCGGTCGCCCAGCGCGCGTGCGAGGCCACCGCGGTCGCGATCTACGGGGAGCGGCTCGATCGACGGGTGCTCTCGGGCGGGTTGACCTGCGACTCCCTCCCCGAGGACGCCCGGCCCGGAGACGATCCTGAGCTCAACCGGATCCTCGACGCGCGCCGTCGGACCGTCGGCTGCGGAGACGGGGAGGCCGGTACGGCGCCCCCGCCGAACTGAGCGCGGGGAAATCGTGGTCAGATACGCGGAGTCTGCCTCGGCTACCCATGCTTCTGCTCGTATGCCTCGTGTCCGCCCACGTCCCCCACGACGTCATCACCACCATCGCCCCCGCCCCCGGCCTCGACGCGACACGTCCGTGGTGGTTGATCGCCGACCACGACGACGCGAGCGACCTGTACCGGTCGGACGACGGCGGGGTCAGCTGGGCGGGGGTCTCCGCCGCCCCGCTCGACGACAAACTCGTGGCGTCGGTGGTCCTCGACGCCGGTGGGGTCGTGCTCTTCGGGGATGACCGGGCCTGGTGGAGCGACGATGGATCCGGGGCCGTGTGGGATGCGGTGGCGCTTCCGTTCGCCCCCACCGCGGTCGCGGGGAGCGACGCGCTCTACCTCGGCGCGGTGGACGGGGTCTGGACCCTGGCCCCGGACGGCACCACGACCCGCGTCTACGCGGGCCTCCCGGTGGCGCGGATGGCGAGCGGGCACGGCGGGGTGGTGGCCATCGGCCCTGACGGCACCGTGGCCTGGGGCGAGCAGCGCACCTGGGTCGGGCCGCTCACTCCCCCGGAGGAGGCCTACACCGCGACGGTGGTCGACGGCACGGTGTACGCGGGCGCGCGTTCGGGCGCCGTCTACCGCTTTCGCGATGGCGCGTGGACCGCGTGCGCGGCGAGCCCGCTCCGAGACGCCAACCCGGTCCATCCCGAGATCGTTCGACTCACCAGCGACGGCGCGCGGCTGGCGCTGGCGCACGCCGATGCTGGCCCGGCCTGGTCGGACGACGACTGTGACTCGTGGACCTCGGACCCAGCGCCCATCGATCTGGTGTGGATCGACGACCTCGCCGAGGACGACTACTACGACTACACCGAGCTGGAGACCGCCTTCACCGCGCTCGGCGTGGGCGGCGGGCGGATGGTGGTGGGCACCTACGACGGCGCCGCGACGTCCTGGGGCGGGGCCTGGCACGAGCCGCCGCTGAAAGGAGCCGACTACGCGCGCGGGACGGCGTTCTCCACCCGGTTCGCCGAGGATGGCCGCGTCCTGGTCGCGGTCTACGGGTGCGGGCTCCAGCAGGGCTTCGAAGGGGGCGGATCCTGGGATTGCCCGGGGGTCGGGCTCGACAAGCCCGCGGCGCAGAAGGTCCTGATCCCCGACGACGCCGATGGGCTCGTCCCCGCCTACGCCCTCTCGGACCGCCGTCCGGTTCGCAGCGACGACGGAGGCGAGACCTGGATCACCCTCGACTACCCTGGCACCTCCACCCACGATCTGGCCGTCGGCAGGAACGGACGGGTGTGGGGCATCACCGTCCAGACCTCGGACCTCGAGGATCCCGGCTCGGTGCTCCGGAGCGACGACCAGGGCGAGACCTGGAGCGGGGTGCCGGGCTTGAAGGTGGTCGGCGACGCCGTGATCACCGGGCTGGTGGACCGCCCCGGCATGGTCCTCGCGTACACGGGGGATCGCGACCACGTCAATCCGCAATCGGTGTACCTGTCGGCGGACGGAGACACTTTCACCTTCGCGGTCGAGGTGGCCGAGGGCATCGATGACGCCGCTCTCTGGCCCCGAGACGCGCCCCGGCGGGCGGTGCTGGTCGGGGACGGCGGGATCGACCTCGGTGAGGGGGGCGTGTGGTGGCGGCCCATCCTGCCGGAGGCGGTCGGGCTCCGTCGGGTGATCGTGGCCGACGACGGCACCCTGATCGCGTCCACGCGGACGCAGCGCCTCTGGAGTAGCGCCGATGGCGGAGAGAGCTGGGTCGATCTCGGCGTCAGCCTCCCCAGCCAGATCGAAGCGCTCATGGCCCACCCCGACTTCGCCACCTCCCCCGAGGTGGTCGCGATGACGCCCGGGGGGGCGTTTCGCGTCACGCTCGACGGCGACCTCGACCGCTGGATCGGGATGCAGCAGCCCGACGACATGGGCCACTACGCGGAGTTCGTGCGCTACGTCCCCGATGGCGGCGACGTCCCCACCGAGGGCGCGGCCCTGGGCTCGGTCCACGTGCTCGGCGCTGGGTCCACGGCAACGGTCTGGCTACGGGGCCGACGGTTCGAGCTGACCGGCGCGGTGGTCGGGACGGCGGTCCTGCAGGTGTACGTGGACGGGGTCCTGGCCGACCAGCAGACGGTCGCCGACCTTCCCCTCCCGTCGGTGCTCCTCACCGGCGACGGCTTCGACGATCGCGAACACGAGGTGCAGTTGGTCGTCATCGACGGGTCGGAGGTGCTGCTGGACTACGCGCGGGCGTGGTCGGACGCGGTCGCCTTGTCGTGGACGGCGCCGGCTGACACGGGTACGACGGATTCCGGCACCGACACCGCGGGCGGTCCTCCCGAGGACACCGACGGGGACCGGGTGGACACCGCGACGGGGAAGGCGACCGCAGGCTGCGGATGTGCGACGGGTTCGGCGCCGTCCGGGGCGGGGCTGGTCGCGCTGGGCCTGGTCTGGGCCTGGGGTCAATCCCGAAGGCCACGAGCTGGCACGCCGTTTGCTATGTTTCCACCACGATGACCTCGGACTTCACCCCTCTCCAGTCCGCGCTCGGCGGCGCGCTCATCGGCCTTGCCGGCGCGCTGGTGCTGCTCGGCCAGGGGCGCGTGGCCGGGATCACCGGGATCCTCGACGGGGTCCTCCACCCCCGGGCGGGCGAGTGGGGGTGGCGTGCGGCGTTCGTGGCCGGGCTGCTGCTCGCGGGCGGGGTCGCCGCGGCGGTGGCCCCGGCGTCGGTGTCGGCGGTGACCGACCGCACCGTTCCGATGGTGGTGGTCGCCGGCCTGCTCGTGGGCTTCGGCACCCGGCTGGGGAGCGGGTGTACCAGCGGTCACGGGGTGTGTGGGCTCTCCCGATTCTCGCCGCGGTCCCTGGTCAGCGTGCTCACCTTCATGGGCGTCGGCGGGCTCACGGCGGTGCTGATCGGCCGGCTCGGGGGGGGCTCGTGAAGACCGTGCTGCTGGGTCTCGTGTCGGGCGCCCTCTTCGGCGTCGGGCTCGTGCTGGCCGGTATGACCCGCCCGGCCAAGGTGATCGCCTTTCTCGACGTGGCCGGTGACTGGGACCCCTCGCTCGCCTTCGTCATGGTCGGCGCCATCGCGGTGCATTTCGTCGCGTGGAGGCTGGTACCGCGCCTTTCTCGGCCCTTCTGGGGGGGCAGCTTCGCGCTCCCGACCCGTACCGACATCGACGGCAAGCTGATCCTCGGGGCCGTGCTCTTCGGCGCCGGGTGGGGTCTGGGTGGCTATTGCCCCGGGCCTGCGGTGACCGCGGCGGCGAGCGGCGCCCCCGCCACGTTGCTCTTCGTGGGCGCGATGCTGGTCGGCATCTGGGCCCACGCGCGGTGGGAGGCTCGATGAACATCCGACGTGTGCTCGTCCCCCTCGACTACTCCGCCTGCTCCATGGGGGTGGTGCGCCAGGCGAGCGGCCTCGCCCAGAAGCTCGGCGCGCAGGTGACGCTGTTGCACGTCGCGGAGCTCCCGCCGGGCGTCACCACGGCCACCCCGGTCCACCCCCATGGCGCCGATGCCTCGGTGGGGGAGGTCCTCCAACGCGACGCCGACGCGCACCTGCTTCGCGTCGTCGCCGCCGTTCGCGCCGACGGCGTGGACTGCCTGGCGCTGGTGCGTTTCGGCGCGGTGGTCCGGGTGATCCTGGGCACCGCCGACGAGCTCGGCGTCGACCTCATCGTGCTGGGTACGCACGGTCGCACCGGACTGGCCCGCCTCGTCCTGGGGAGCGTCGCGGAGTCGGTCGCGCGGGAGGCGAACGTGCCGGTGATGTTGGTCCGGCGCCAGCCCGGTCTCGCATGCGCGCAGGTGAACTGCGCATGGTGCGGGGTCGACGGCCGGAGCGCCGTCGAGGATCGTATCGCCGCCGAAACCGAGGGGTAGACCCCTCAATCACCACCGTGCCGGGGCCGTCATGATCTTCCGCCAGCTCTTCGAGCCCGTCTCGTCCACCTACACCTACCTCCTGGCCGACCCGGTCACCCGGGACGCGGTGCTCGTCGATCCGGTGGTCGAGGAGGTGGAGACCTACGTCGCCCTGCTCGCCTCGCTCGGGCTCACCCTGCGGTACACGCTGGAGACCCACGTCCACGCCGACCACGTCACCGCCGGGGCCACCCTGCGCGACCGGCTCGGCAGCCTCACCGTGGTGCACCGCGACGGCGGCGCGGCCTGTGCCGACCTGCAGGTGGTCGGCGGCGATCTGGTGCGGTTCGGGAGCCTGACCCTGGAGGTGCGGGAGACCCCGGGGCATACCAACGGCTGTGTGGCCTACGTGGCGGCCGACCGGGTGTTCACCGGCGACACCCTCCTGATCGGGGGATGTGGGCGCACCGACTTCCAGCAGGGGGACCCGGCGCGCCTCTACGACAGCGTCCATACGCAGATCTTCTCGCTGCCCCCCGATACGCTGGTGTTCCCGGCCCACGACTACAAGGGCCGTACCGTCTCTACGGTGCGCGAGGAGCTGGCCAGCAACGCGCGCCTGGGAGGGGGGAAGACCAAGGAGGAGTTCGTCGCCATCATGCACAACCTCAACCTCGCCTACCCCAAGCAGATCGACCGGGCGGTGCCGGCGAACCTGCTGTGTGGGCGCGAGGTCGGCGGGTAGCGGGCGTCGGTCCCGGCGCCGCGCGGCGCGATGTTTCACCGATGTTTCACCGTGTTACATCCGAGAGATGGGAACCTCCCGTCTCGAGACCTGGCTGCGCCGGGCTGGTGTAGACCCCGGCTTCACCGCGCTCGCCACCGTGATTCCCGGGGCGGTGGTCTACGCGGTCGACGCCGATCGGAACCTCGTGTACTGGAGCCCCGGGGCGCGTGAGCGGCTCGGCTACCGGGCCGAGGAGGTGCTCGGCGCGCACTGCCTGAAGGGCGTACGCTGCCCCGAGTGTGTGGTCGGGTGTGCGTTCGAGCGCGGGGACGACGTCGCGGGAGAGCTGGTCAGCTGCCACGGGGCCGACGGGCGCTCCCACCAGTTCCGGAAGTACGGTCGGGCGCTCCGCGCGGCGGACGGCGCTTTCGCGGGGGCGGTGGAGGTCCTCGTCCCCGAGGAAGAGGGCGCGCCGGCGGAACGTCTGGAGGTGGAGGGGGTCGAGGAGTTCGCCGGGATGGTGACCCGCGACCCGCAGATGCGCCGCGCCTTCCAGACGATCCGGAACGTCGCCGAGACGGACTCCGCCGTGCTGATCCGGGGCGAGAGCGGAACGGGGAAGGAGCTGGTCGCCAAGGCGATCCACGCCGGGAGCCGTCGGCGGGGCAAGCCCTTCGTGGCGGTGAACTGCGCGTCCTTGTCCCCGACGCTGCTCGAGAGTGAGCTGTTCGGTCACACCCGCGGTGCGTTCACCGGCGCGGTCGCCGACCGCACCGGGATCTTCGTCCAGGCCCATGGCGGCACGCTCCTGCTCGACGAGGTGGCCGAGCTGCCCATGGAGGTCCAGGCGCGTCTGCTCCGGGTTCTGCAGGAGCAGACCTTCAGCCCGGTGGGCTCCAACCGGGTCGTGCACGTGGACGTCCGGGTGGTGGCCGCGACGCACAAGGCGCTGCGGGAGGAGGCCCGCGCGGGGCGTTTCCGCGAGGACCTGATGTTCCGGCTGCGGGTGGTGCCGATCTTCCTGCCCCCGCTCCGCGAGCGTCGGTCCGACGTCGAGCTCCTGCTCCACCAGTTCGTGGCGCGGAACAACCAGCGGGGCCTGCGCCGGGTGCAGCGCTTCGCGCCCGAGGCCATGCGCCTGCTGCTCGACCACACCTGGCCCGGGAACGTGCGCGAGGTCCAGAACGTGGTCGACTACGCCTTCGCGGTGGGGCGCGGCCCGGAGGTGCGCGTGGACGAGCTCCCGCCCGAGTTCCGGGAGTCGGTGGCGCCTCCGATGGGCGCGGTGGGCGCTGCGGGCGCTGCGGGCGCTGCGGGCGCCGCGGGTGCCGACGGTGGGTCCGCCGAGGCGGTGCGCGACGCGCTTCGACGCGCCGACGGCCACGTCGGTCGGGCGGCGGAGTTGCTCGGCGTGAGTCGGCCTACATTCTGGCGTTGGCGTAAGCGCCACGGGGTCTGAACGGGCGGCGGCGGTCACCCCTCCCGCCCTTCCAGATACCCCTCGATCGGGCAGTCCGCCTCGTGCTCCCCGACGAAGGCCAGGGCCCGACGCAGCGCCGCGTCCATGGCCACGAACCAGCCCGGTTCGGTGGGGAAGAGGTTCTCGCGGCCGACCGCGGCGGGGAGGCCGAGCGCTTCCATCCGCTCGCTCACCGTCGGGCGCATCCCCACCAGCACGAGCAGCCGCCCGCGCGCGCGCATCTGTCCGGCGCAGGCGCGCAGCACCTCCGCGGTGGTGAGGTCGAGCCCGTGGCACCGCTTGACCCGCAGCACCAGGACCCGGACGTCCGGGTCTCGGAGCGCGGTGTCGAGGATCTCCTCCAGCTCGCCCGCGGCGCCGAAGAAGAGGCTCCCCTCGACGTGGAGCACCCGGATCGCCGTGCAGCGGTGGACCGGCTCGGCGGGAGGCGGGAGGTCGTCCTCGTCCCCGGTCGGGTCGGTGGGGGTCTCGCGGAGGTGGTTGCCGGCGTCGACGGTCAGCTCGGCGGCGCTGACCAGGCGGGCGCGACGCAGGAAGAGCACCAGGCTGATGAGCACGCCCAGGTAGATCGCCTTGTCGAGGTCCAGGACCCAGGCGCCCACGAGGGTGACCAGGAACGCCGCGATGTCGCCCCGGCCGCTCTGGAACACCAGCCGGATGCGCGCGCGATCGACGAGGTCCCAGGCGAGCACCAGGAGCAGGCCGGCGAGCGAGGCGATGGGCGTGTGGTCGACCAGCGGGCCCGCGAAGAGCACCACCCCGGCGACCATGACGCCCCCGAAGGCCCCGGCCAGCCGGGTGCGGGCGCCGGAGCGCCAGTTGGCCATGGACCGGCCCAGGCTCCCCGAGACCGGGTAGCCGCCGGTGAACGCGGCGGAGAGGTTGGCGAGCCCCTGACCGAGGAACTCCACGGAGGGCTCCACCCGGTCCCCGGTGCGACCGGCGATCGCGCGGGCGACGGACGCGCTCTCGACCAACGACAAGACCGCGATGGCGACGGCAGCGGGGAGCAGCGCCGCCGCGTGGGCGAGGGATGGGATGGTGAGCGGGGGGAGCTTCCCGGGGACGCGGGCGACGTCGGCGATGGTCCGCATACCGTGGGCGGGCAGGTCGAAGGCGACGCTGACCCCCAGGGCGGCGGCCATGGCGAGGAGTCCGCCGGGGATGCGAGGGTCGAGGCGGCGCAGGCCGACGACCAGGGCGGTGGTGCCGAGCCCGATCCCGAGAGCCCAGGGGTTGGTCGCGCCGAGGCCCTCGAGCCAATGGAGCAACTGGGCCGGGAGCGTGGCCCCGTGCATCGAGGTGCCGGTGAGGTTGCCGAGCTGGCCGACGCCGATCAGCACGCCGGCGCCGCTGACGTATCCGAGGACCACCGGGGTCGAGATGTAGTCGACCAGGGCGCCGAGCCGGAGCAGCCCCGCGCCGACCTGGAGGGCCCCGACCAGCAGCGCCAGGGTGAGGGCGAGGGCGACGGGGTTGGCGCCGGTGGAGCCGACGAGGGCCGCCACCGAGGTGCCGACCAGCAGCGAGAGCGCGTTGGTGGGGCCGGCCACCACGTGTCGGCTCGAACGGAAGAGGCCGCCGACGATGGCCGGGACGATCGACGCGTAGAGCCCGACCACGGGCGGCAGGCCGGCGATCATCGCGTAGGCCAGGCCCTGGGGCACGGACAGCACGGTGACGACCGCGGCCGACGTCAGGTCGGGCAGCAGATCCGCCGCGCGCCAGGCGCGGAGGTCCAGGAAGGGGAGGAGAGGGCGGGTCACGGGCGTACAGGATGCCTGAGCAAGGGACGTGCCGGGGCGGGCGGGCGGCGACCTGGCCCCCCGACCCCCCCCGCGCAGCGGGGTGCGGGGGGGCGGCGGGCGCGCCCGATCAGCGTGCGGACGGCGCGGGGCGGTCGGGACGGGCGGATGCCCCCTGTCTCACGGTGAAATAGGCTGCGAAACATGAACCACCGGCGCACCCGCCCTCTGGCCGCCTGGGCGGGGCTCGGCGCGCGACGTGGGCGTGGAACGGATTGTGCAATGAACCTGCCCCCGCTTAGGCCCGAGCCCGCATGAACTACGGCTTCGTCATCGACACCCGCTCCTGCATCGGCTGCCACGCCTGCTCCACGGCCTGCAAGAGCGAGAACGAGGTCCCCCTCGGCGTGAACCGCACCTGGGTCAAGTACACGGAAGCCGGGCAGTTCCCCGATACGCGCCGCGCCTTCCAGGTGACCCGCTGCAACCACTGCGCGAACCCACCCTGCGTCCGCATCTGCCCCGTCACCGCGATGTACCAGCGCACCGACGGCATCGTGGAGTTCGACAGCTCGGTGTGCATCGGCTGCAAGGCGTGCCTGCAGGCCTGCCCCTACGACGCCATCTACATCGACCCCGACACCAAGACCGCCGCGAAGTGCCACTACTGCGGGCACCGGGTGGACAACGGGCTCGAGCCCGCCTGCGTCATCGTGTGCCCCACCCACTCGATCATCGCCGGCGACATGGACGACCCCCGCAGCGAGATCAGCCGGGTGCTCGCCAAGAACGACGTCACGGTGCGCAAGCCCGAGCAGGGGACGGCGCCGAAGTTGTTCTACATCAACGGCAGCGACGTCGCGATGCACCCCACCGCCCTGCCGCGGCAGCCAGCCGGCATGATGTACAGCGATGTGCTGGACCCCCATGGGCACTCCACCTCTCCCGACTATGCCGATGCGACCTTCTACGAGGTGAAGCTCCGGCTAGGGGACGGACCCGACGACGCCCCCATCGAGTTCGCGAGCTCGGGCACCCCCATCCGCACTCCGGGCACGCAGGGCGTCCCCGGTGGCGGTCCCATCCAGATCAACCCCGGCACCATGGCCGGCCACATGACCTCCCAGGTCGGCTACACGGTGTTCCACAAGGTCCCCTGGCACTGGCAGGTGCCCGCGTACCTGGTCACCAAGTCCATCGGCACCGGCGTGTTCCTGCTGCTCGCCGCGGCGGTGCTGCTCGGCGTCGCGGTGCCCGCGGGCGTGCTGCTCGGCGGCGGCGCGCTCGGCATCGTCGCCACCCTGGCCACCACGGCGCTGTTGGTCATGGATCTGGAACATCCCGAGCGTTTCCTCCGCATCCTCACCCGGCCGCAGTGGAAGAGCTGGCTCACCCGCGGCGCGTTCCTGCTCATCGGCTTCTCCACGGTCTCCGGGCTGTGGTGGGTCGCCGAGGTCGCCCAGGCGCTGGGCTGGGTCCAGCTCGGACTCGCCCGGCCGGTGCTGGCCGCGGTCACCATCCCGCTGGCCATCGGGGCGGCCACCTACACCGCGTTCCTGTTCGCCCAGTGCGAAGGCCGGGACCTCTGGCAGAGCCCGTTGCTGCCGCCGCACCTGCTCATCCAGGCCACGATGATGGGGGCGGCCGGCGTCGCCGCGGTGTGCCTGTTCGTCGACGCCCCCGAGCTGGCCGCGGTCGCCCGTTGGACCCTCGCCATCAGCCTGCTGGTCGACCTCTTCGTCACCCTGTTCGGCGAGTTCGGCATCGCGCACGCCAGCGAGGTCGCCGCCAAGGCGGCGCACGCCATCTCCCATGGCAAGTACGCGCGATCCTTCTGGGGCGGCTCGATCCTGGCCGGCCACGTCGTCCCGCTCGCCCTGCTCGCGGCCACCGGGGCGGCGCCGCTGGTCGTGCTCGCCGGGCTGCTCGCCACGGTCGGCCTTTACCTCTACGAGGTCGCGTTCGTGATGGCCCCGCAAGAAATCCCCAACTCGTAGGTCGATGATGCAAGAGAACGCCCTCGAGAAGTTCCTCGCTTCGATGCTGGGCCTGTCGCGTCCGGCACCGGCGGCACCCACGTCGCCCACCAACGTCGCCGGCGTGGCCATGCCGGTGTACGGCGTGGCCGATCGGCCGCCCGTCAGCCTGCTCGAGGTCCAGCACCCCGACGGCCGGCTCTCGCGTTACCCACCCGCCGAACACTGGGACGACTGGGTCGAGTACGACGGCGCGAAGTGGCCCCAGAAGGTGCCCCGCCGGTACACCCTCGTCCCCACCATCTGCTTCAACTGCGAGAGCGCCTGCGGGCTCCTGGCGTACGTCGACAAGGACAGCTTCGAAGTTCGGAAGTTCGAGGGGAACCCCGTCCACCCCGGCAGCCGCGGGCGTAACTGCGCCAAGGGCCCCGCCACCCACAACCAGACCTACGACCCCGAGCGCATCCTCTACCCGCTCAAGCGGGTGGGCCAACGGGGCGAGGGCAAGTGGAAGCGGGTGAGTTGGGAGGAGGCCCTCGACGACATCTCCACCCGCATGCGGGAGAGCCGGAAGCGCAGCAGGACCGGCATCATGTACCACGTGGGCCGCCCCGGGGAGGACCACTACACCAACCGGGTGATCACGTCCTGGGGCGTGGACGGCCACAACTCCCACACCAACATCTGCTCGGCGGCGAGCCGCGCCGGCTACGCGTTCTGGGCCGGCGCCGACCGTCCGAGCCCGGACCACGCCAACGCCCGCTGCGTGTTGCTCATCTCCTCCCATCTGGAGACGGGCCACTACTTCAACCCGCACGCCCAGCGTATCATCGAAGCGAAGATGAACGGGGCGAAGATCATCGTGCTCGACCCGCGGTTGTCCAACACCGCCGCCAAGGCCGACTGCTGGCTGCCCACCTGGCCGGGCAGCGAGTCCATCCTCCTGCTCGCCATCGCGAACCACCTGCTCCAGACCGGCGCCTGGGACCGCGAGTTCGTGCGGCGCTGGGTCAACTGGCGCACCTTCCTGGCCGAGGGGCGCGCGGTGGTGGAGGCGTCGTCCCTGGCCAACAAGGCCGAGGTGCTGGCCGCCCTGCCCGCCGAGGGCGAAGAGCTCACCTTCGACCGCTTCGAGACCGCGCTCAAGGCGCTCTACGCGGGCTTCACCTTCGAGCTGGCGGCGGCCGAGTCCCAGGTGCCCATCGCCCGGCTGCACGAAGCGGCCCGCTACATCGCCCAGGCCGGGCATCGCCTCGCCGCCCACGTGTGGCGCAGCGCCAGCATGGGGAACCGTGGCGGTTGGCAGGTCGCCCGCTGCCTGTTCTTCCTCAACGTGCTCACCGGCAGCGTCGGTACCGAGGGCGGCACCTCGCTCAACACCTGGAACAAGTTCGTCCCCAAGGCCTTCAAGAGCCCGCCGCCCTTCGACGCGTGGAACGAGCTGCACATCCCCCACGAGTACACCTTCGCGATGTACGAGATGTCGTTCCTGCTGCCCCACTTCCTCGACGAGGGGCGGGGTGAGGTCGACGTGTATTTCACGCGGGTCTACAACCCGATGTGGATCAACCCCGACGGGTTCATGTGGCTCGAGTCCCTTCGGGACGAACGGCAGATCAAGTGTCACGTGGCGCTCACCCCGACCTGGAACGAGAGCGCCTGGTTCGCCGACTACGTGCTGCCCATGGGCCACGCCGGGGAACGCCACGATTTGATGTCGCAGGAGACGCACGCCGGCGTCTGGATTGGCTTCCGCCAGCCGGTGCGCCGGGTTGCCATGGAACGGGCCGGGAAGACGGTGCAGCGCACCTTCGAGACCAACCCGGGCGAAGTCTGGGAGGAGGCCGAGTTCTGGGTGGACCTCACCTGGAAGATGGACCCGGACGGCAGCCTGGGCATCCGGCAGTGGATGGAGAGCATCGAGAAGCCGGGCACCCCGGTGAGCCAGGCCGAGTACTGGGCGTGGATCTTCGATCATTCCGTGCCCGGCCTCCCGGCCGCCGCCCAGGCCGAGGGCTTGAGCCCGCTGGCCTACATGCAGAAGTACGGCTGTTACGAGCTCAAGAAGACCAACTACCTCCCCTATGAGGCCGAGGTCCGGGCCGCGCCCGCGTCGGTGGACCGGGAGGGCGTGGCCCTCGACGCCGACGGTCACCGGCTCGGCGTGGTGGTGGACGGCATCGTCAAGACCGGCTTCGGCACCCCGTCGGGCAAGCTCGAGTTCTTCTCCACCACCTTGCGCGACTGGGGCTGGCCCGAGCTGACCCACACCATCCCCTGGACGCTGGACAGCCACGTCCACCCCCGCGAGATCGACCGCGCCGCCGGGCAGATGATCCTCCTCCCCAACTTCCGCCTGCCCCACCTCATCCACACCCGCTCCGCCAACGCCAAGTGGCTGTACGAGATCGGCCACAACAACCCGGTCTGGATCCACCCCGAGGACGCCCGGCGCATCGGCGTCGTCACCGGCGAGCTGATGCGGGTGGAGACGGAGATCGGTTGGTTCATCGACCGGGCCTGGGTGACCGAGAGCATCAAGCCGGGCATCATCGCGATGAGCCACCACCTGGGTCGGTGGCGCCTGCAGGAGGACGCGGGCGGCAACAAGGGCACCACCGCGCTCGCGAGCCTGGACGAGGACGGCAAGGGCGGGCACACCCTGCACATGCTGAAGGGGGCCACCGCCTGGGTCGGCCCCGACCCCGACACGGCGCGCATCTGGTGGAAGGACGTGGGCGTGCACCAGAACCTGACCCACGCGGTCCAGCCCGACCCGGTGAGCGGGGCCCACTGCTGGCTGCAGAAGGCGCTCTCGGTGCGCAAGGCGGTGGCCGGGGAGCGCCACGGCGACGTCTACGTGGACACCCAGAAGAGCCGCGCCCTGTACCGGCGTTGGCTGGCGCTCTCCCGCTCCGCGGTGGACCACTCGCCCAACGGCGAGCGTCGCCCGCATTGGCTCAACCGGCCGCTGAAGCCGGTGCGGAACGCCTACAAGCTGCCGGAGAAGCCGTTTGGACGCGGGTGACCGCCCAGGGATCGCCACGCTGAGCGATCCCGTCGCCCGCGCGCTGGCGAGCTGTCGCGCGTGGGGCTTGCTCGGCGATTTGTTTCGCCGCGGGCTCGTCGCCGACACCGTGCCGGCCTGGCAGGGGAGTGGGCAGCTGGGGGAATTGGGTCCCGGGGCGCTGGAGGCGTACGCCGCCGCGCACACGCGCCTGTTCCTGGTCGAGGTGTCGCCGCACGAGAGCGTGTTCTTGTCGGCGGATGGCCTGCTGGGTGGCGACGTGGCAGCGTTGGTGCGGGCCGATCGGGCGCGCGCCGGGCTCGGCGACCCCGTGGGCGTCGAGCCGGATCACCTTGGCGCCGAGTGTGCCTGGATGGCCTTTTTGACCGGCGCGGAGGCCGACGCGCGGCGGGATGGGGTGGACCCGGCGCCGATCCTCACCCTCCAGCGGGAGGTCCTCGACCGACACCTGCTGCGGTGGTTGCCAGCGTTGGTGGAGGCGTTGGAGGGGGTCGGTGTGGACGCGCCGGGGCGGCTCTACGTCGACGCCGCGGGGTTGGCCCTCGCGTTGGCCCGCTCGCGGTTCGCGGAGCTGGGCGGGGTGCCGGAGGCCTGGTCGCTCGCGCCGGCGAAAGACCCGCTCGCGTCGGCGGAGACGGGCATCTACCGCATCTCCGAGCACCTCTGTCTGCCGGTCCAGGCGGGCGGCTGGTGGACCCGCTCGGCGTTGGTGGCGATCGGCCGTCGTCTCGATCTGCCGGCCGGCTTCGGCAACCGGGTGGATCTCGTCGAGGGGCTGTTCCACGCGGCGGCCCAGTACGGGCGGGTGCCCGAGCTGTGCGGGGCCCTGGCGGAGGTCGCCTCGGGCTGGGCCGAGCGCGGTGACGGGCCGTGGCCGGAGCGGGCGCGGGGGACGGTGGGGATGTTGGAGCGGGTGGGAGCGGGGGACGGGTCGGGGGGCGGGGGGTAGCCGGAAGTGCGCCGGTGGCAGACTCCCGCCGCCTCCACCAGCCGCCACCACTCCTCGAGTGGCTGACAATCAACCACGTCACGGGTGACTGTCTGAGTTTCGTCGACTCAGGGATCCAGGCGGTCGCAGGCCCGGGTTGCCCCTCCGCCCTCCCTACACACCCGCCACAATCCGCTCCGTCTCTTCCCACAGCCGGGTCGCCAGCGCCTGGTCCTGCCCCAGGGCGCTCGAGACGGCGACGTTGCAGTCCGAGAGGTACTCGCCGTTGGTCTTGGCGGCGTCGGGGTGCGTGGCCGCCCAGGTCTCGGTGGCCGCGCCCTGCGGGATGGTCTTCATGAACAGCGGCACCGCGATGGTCAGCCCGGCGTGCACGTACCAGGGCATGTGGCGACCGAGGTTGGTCGCGATGACCCCGGGATGCACCGCGTGGGCGATCCGGCCCGTCCCCGCGAACCGGCGCGCGAGCTCGCGCACGAAGAGCAGGTTGGCCAGCTTCGACTGCCCGTAGGTGCCCCAGGCGCTGTAGTCGCGCTCCCCGGAGAGGTTGTCGAACACGATGCCGGCGGCGGGCGCGTTCTTGTGGGCGGCGCTGGAGAGCACGACCACCCGGCCATCGGCGGTGAGCTGGTCCAAGAGCCCGGTGACCAGGATGTAGTGGCCCACGTGGTTCGTGAAGAACTGAAGCTCGTACCCGTACTTCTGCTCCAGCTTGGGCAGCGCCATGATGCCGGCGTTGGCGATGATGCCGTCCAGCGGGGTGCCGAGCGCACGCACCGCTGCCACGCAGGCCCGGACCGAGGCCGGCTCGGAGAGCTCACACG
>JAYVAS010000400.1:0-22173 GCA_043750895.1 Pseudomonadota bacterium | reverse complement strand
TCGAGCAGCAGGCGCTCACCGACGCGCTCATCGACCTGGAGACCCGGGCCCCGTGGAGCGCGAACGACATCCGGCGGTCCCGATCGGCCTTGATCGACGCGATCGTCGCCTGGCCCCACGACATCTCGGACGCGATGCGGCTGTGAGGGTGCCGGGGTAGGGAGGCGGGTGGATCTCCCGCTCCGACTGTTCGCCGCGCTCGAAGATCAGTTGCCCCGGCTGCTTTGGTTCTGGGGCTGGCGCTCTCGCTGGGTGAACACGCCCACGGGTCGACTGCACGTGCACGACGTGAAGGGCACGGGCGACGGGCCTCCGCTGCTCCTGATCCACGGGCTCGGAGCGCGGGCCTCGGACTACGCGCTCCTGGTCGGCCGGCTGAAGCCCTTCACCCGGCGGATCCTGCTCGCCGACCTTCCGGGCCACGGATGGTCCCACGGGGTGGACCCGAACCCGCAGTCCCTCGATCTGTTTCTGGCGGCCACCGTCGACGCCCTGCTCGATGAGCCGGCCTACGTGCTCGGAAACTCGATGGGCGGGGTGGTCGCGGTGCGCCTCGCCCTCGCCCGCCCCGAGCTGGTGCGTGGTCTGCTGTTGATCTCGCCCGCCGGCGCGCCGATCGACGCGCCCACCGTCGCTCGGCTGCAGAGGCTGTTCGGCCTCACCACCCACGCCGAGGCCCTTCTGTTCGTGGATCGCCTGCTCGGCCCCGCCCACCGGCTCCGGCAGATCATCGCCTACGGGGTCCGCGCCCGGTTCATGCGGCCCGCGGTCCGCCGCATCCTGGCCGAGATCTCCAACGACAGCCTCGTCACCGCGGCGCAGGTGGCCACCTTGCCGATGCCGGTCTGGTTCTGCTGGGGCGGGCGGGATCGGGTGCTCACCACCCGCTTCCGCGACTTCTACCTGGAGGCCCTCCCGAAGGGCACCGTGGTGGAGACCCCCGAGCGCTACAGCCACTCTCCGTTCATGGAGGCGCCCGCCAGCGTGGCCCGGCGGGTGCGCGCGTTCGTGGAGGGCGTGGAGGCGGCCCGAAAGGCGAGCGCCGCCGGCTGAACGGCGATGACGCCGTCGGCGCGAACCCTCAGCGAGGGTCCGGACGGCGCCTGCGGAGCGCCACCGCTGCCAGCAGCATTCCGCCCACCCCGACGCCGCTTCCGGTCGTGCCGCAGCCGCAGGACCCGGTGGAGATCGGCGTGTCCTTCCCGTCCTCGCCGAGCGCCCCGGGACCGGTGTCGTCGGGGGGGGTGTCGTAGCCCTCGCACGCGCCCGGGTCGTCGGGGGTGCCGACGCCGCAGGTCTCGAACGCGGACTCGAGTTCGTGGTCGTAGGTGATGTAGCGGATCTGATCGGTGGCGGTGGTCTTGGTCGTGTAGAGCACGAGGTCCTGGGTGGCCTCCTCGGGCAGGTAGCGCAGGCGAAGCCGCGTCAGGAACGAGCCGTAGCCGCTGGTCGGCGCGCCAAGCCCGTCGAGCACCTCCACCGACGGGGGCTCGGACGAGCAGGGGTCGCACCCCGATGGCGACCACGCGTATTCGGTGAGCCAGGTGCCGGTGGCGAACGCGGCGTCCAGCTGGGCGTCGTACCAGGCTGCGTAGTCGGTGGTGCCCTCGGGGAGCATGCACTCGTCGGCCACCTCCGTCTCCGGGTAGTTGGCGATGGCCACCCGTCCGTCCCCCTCGCCGGTCAGGGCGTAGACGACCACTTCCTGCGGGCCTTCGGCGACGGTGGTGCCGATGCGGATCGGCAACGAGAACGCGGCGCTCTGGTAGTGGAACTGAAGCGGGGTCAGGTAGGCCGCCGCGTCGGGGAGAGCGTCCAGATCGATGCGCGCGGCGAGGAAGTACTGCCCGGCGTCGATGTACTCCTGCACGATGGGCAACGCGCGCTCGCTCAGCTCGAAGCCGTTCCCGTCCAGCCACGCCACCAGGCCGTCGGCCCCGGTGGCGGAGAGCACCACGATGTCGTATTCGCCGACCGAGTAGGAGGCCTCCACCTCCACGCCGTCCGAGGGGTCTCCCTCGTTCGCCGCCCCCGAGTCCGCCGAGGAGCTGTAGTCCGCGTAGAGCTGGTCGCAGGTGTAGGAGACGATGCGCGGGGTCGAGTACGCGTTCAGGGCATCGAACCACGCGGGATCGGCGAGGGTGACCTGCCCCTCCTGGAGCACCTCGGGCACCGGGATGACCATCCCGAAGGACGCGACGTCGCCGACCACGTCGGCGCTGATGGTGAGGGTGGTGTCCGTCCCCGACCGGGCGATCACCACCTGAGAGACGCCGTTGGCCAGCTCAGAGCCGGCCGGACCGACGTACGTACCGCAGAACGCATGGGCGAACGACGCAGACAACAGGAGCATGTGAAATCCGACCGTGCCGCGCTCAGTGTAGCCGAAACCGCGGTCAGTCGTCGAACTTCTCGATGTAGCGGAAGATGGTGCGGGGGTCGACGTCGAGCACCCGGGCGGTCTGCGCCTTGTTCCAACTGTTCGCGTCGAGGGCCTGCCGGATGTAGACCTTCTTGAAGTCCTCCTCCGCGTCGGCGAGGGTCTTGATGAGGCCGGTGGCGCGGGGCTCGATGCCGAGATCCTCGGGGACGAGCTGCTGGCGATCGGTCATGATCACCGCCTTCTTGATCTTGTTCTCGAGCTCCCGGACGTTCCCCGGCCAGTAGTAGGACTTCAGGGCGTTCATGCAGCCCGCCGTGAAGCCGCGGGCCTTGCTCCCATATTGCTCGGCGTACTTGGCAAGCAGGAACTGCGCGATCTGGATGACGTCCTCGCCACGGTCGCGAAGGGGGGGCAGCTTGATCGAGACCTCGTTCAGCCGGTAGTAGAGGTCCTCCCGGAACGCGCCGGAGCGGATCTCCTCTTCGAGGTTCTTGTTGGTGGCGGAGATCACGCGGATGTCCAGCGGGCGGCTCTTCACGTCGCCCACGCGCTCGATCACCCGCTCCTGGAGCACCCGCAGCAGCTTCACCTGCAGGGGCATGGGCATCTCGCCCATCTCGTCGAGGAAGATGGTGCCGCCCTCGGCCGCTTCGAACTTCCCGACCTTGTCTCCGGCGGCGCCGGTGAACGCCCCCCGCTTGTAGCCGAAGAGCTCGCTCTCCAGGAGGTTCTCGGGGATGGCACCGCAGTTCACCGCGATGAAGGGCTTGCTGGCGCGCGGAGAGAGGCGGTGTAGCTCGTGGGCGATGAGCTCCTTGCCGGTGCCCGTCTCGCCGAGCACGAGGATCGAGAGATCGGACGGGCCGACCCGTCGCAGCACCTTGAACACGTCTTTCATCGGCGCACAGGAGCCGATGAGCCCGCCCTGACTGGTCTGCCGGAGCTGGTCCCGCAGGTTGCGGTTGGACGTCTGCAGCTCGTTCATCAGGATCGCGGTGTGCACCAGGATGCTCGCCTGCGCCGAGAAGACTTCGAACAACGCCAGGGACTGGTGATCGAACAGGTTCCGTACGCTGTCGTTCCCGAGGTAGAGCACGCCGAGCAGCTCGTTCCGGTGGAGCAGCGGGGCGCACATCACGCTGCTCAGCCGGAGGTCCATCACCGATCGGGCGGACGCGAACTGGGTGTCGTGCATGGCGTCGCTGACGATGAGCGGCTTCTTGTCCTCCATGACGCGCTCGACGATCGAGTCGGAGACGCGCGAGATGTCGAGGGTCTCCTTCCCCACGTTGTGGGAGGCGGCCAGGAACTTCTCGCCTTCCTTGAGGGCGATCAGGAAGCCCTTCTCGGCGCCGGTCACCTCCATGACCGAGGTGAGGAGCTTGTTGAAGATCCGTTCGAGCGAGACCTCCGACATGATGCCGCGGGAGAACTCGGCCAGCTTGCGGAGGGCGTCCACGTCGCCGAGGGGGGCGCGCGCGCCGCCGGTCGTGGTGGCCGACTTGGGCTCCCCTTCCATCAGGGTGACCGAAAACCGCCCGAACATCACCTCGTCGCCCACCTTGAGGTCGGTGGAGCGGGCGCGCATGCCGTTGAACAGGAACGACGTGGCGCGATCGATCACCGAGAGGGTGAAGTGGTTGCCCTTGCGCAGCAGGTTGGCATGGGTGGGCGCGAGGCTCGGATCCACCAGCACGACATCGTTCCCATCGGCGCGTCCGAGCGTGATCAGGGGCTTGCGGATCGGGATGTCACGTTCGTCCCCGCGGACGGGGTCCTTGCAGCGCAGGTAGGCCATGGCGCGCCGAGTATACCCGCGGCGCTCTGTCGGCGACGCCTAGAACGAAACCGACATCTGGACCCGCGTGGGGCCGACCGCGACCGTGGCCCGGCCGTCCGCGCCCCAGCGGATCGTCTCGACGGTGACGGGGACGACGTACGCGGCCCACCCCACGATGCCGGTGGTGAGGTTGAGGATCCGGAGGGTCTCGTACCGCCGGGCGATGGCGCCGTTCGGGTCTTCGCCGGGCGAGATGCCCCCATCGGGATCGGTCCGGAGGTGGGGCAGCGCCAGCATCTCGCTGCGCGTCCACACCGTGGTGCCGATGGCGGCGAGCTGCACGGCGGCGACGGAGAGCCCCGGGATGACCTTCCGCTCCTTGAAGTAGTAGGCCCCCCCTGGCAGAACGATGGTCCACGGGTAGGGGTCGCGGCTGACCCGGACCAGCGGCGGGCGGGTGACGTCGGGCGCGAGCTCCCTGCGCAGGGCCTCGAAGTGGCGCACCACCTCCGGGGGGTGCTTGAAAGGATCCATCACGTACGCCGGGGCCTCGGCGAGCAGCGCCTCGAAGACCCCACGGGCGGCCGAGGCGCCCTGCTCCGAGTACAGCACGTCGCCGAGGTACGCGAGCGCGTCCTCCCGCACGTCGGCGGGGAGCGAAGGCCCGAGCGCGAGGATCCCCTGGAGCGCGGTGCGGGCCTCGGCGGGCCGTCCGTCCAGGTAGAGGTCGATCGCCTCCTCCAGCAGCTCGGCCGGGTCGCGGGCCGGCTCGGGCGACGTCTCGCCCGGTGGCTCGGGAGACGGCTCGGGAGCGGCCTCGGCGGCGGGCATGGCAGGAGCCTCCGGGGGGTGCTCCCCCGGCTCTTCCGCGGCTGCGGACGAAATCGCCAGCAGGCTCACCAGCAGACCGATCAACAAGGCCCGCAAGGTAGCCGCACCGGGGGAGCGCGGTCAACGGGCGGCGGTGTCCCCGGTGTCGTTCGTGCCGGTCTCCGTGGCGCCGGTGTCGGTGCCGCCGGTGTCGGTCGGGCCGGTGGTGGTGCCTCCGCTGTCGGTGTCGCCGCTGTCGCTGGAGGCGGTGCCATCCGTCACCGGGACCACGACTTCGAGGGCAAAGGCGCCGTCGGTGCCAGAGCTGGTCACGCCGAGGAGCGCGCCCGACTGGAGGTCCCGCACCTCGACCTTCGCGTAGGGGACCGGCTGACCCTGCCAGAGGAGCGTGCCGGCGACGGGTTGCCCGACGTCGAGGGTGATGTTGCCGTTCTGGCCGGGAGTGAGGTTCCGACGGGTGACCGCACCCGCGGTACCCACGGGGGTGACGGTGACCTCGTAAGGGGTGACGGGGAGGTCGAGCTGGTAGCTGCCGTCGGCGTCGGTGAGCGCGTTGTAGGAGTGGCGCCCGTAGCCGGTCTGGGTGGCCTTCACCTGGGCGCCGCCGACCGGGTCTCCGGACTGATCGACGACCACGCCCGACAGGGAGCCGAGGCCCGGGAGGGTGATGCGGCCGAGGTCGGACACATCTCCGTCGTCGACCTCGACCACCACGCTGATCGGCGACGCGTCGGGGTTTGGCGTGTAGTCCGGGATCACCGACACGGTGTACGCGCCGGGGAGGAGGTCGAGGGTGAAGAAGCCCTCGTTCACGCTGGTGGTCTCGATGACCAGGCTGCCACCGGAGCCGTCCAGGGACGTCGACACCGCCCGGATGACCGCCTGCTCGATGTCCCGGTCCTCCCCCGCGTCTCCCAGGGATCCGGTCACGGAGGCCCGACCGAGCACGCCGAGATCGACGTCCAGGTCCGTGCCCGCCTCATCGACGACGTCCACCGGGAGGGTGAGGCTCGGCACCAGCGTGCGGTTGGAGATCTGTTCGCCGATGACCTCGACGGCGTAGGAGCCCGGGTCGGCGACGCGCAGGGTGTACCAGCCGCTGCGGTCGGTCTCGACCACCGCGCTGGGGGTGCTGTTGGTGCCGTCGGTGCGGTAGATGCGGAGGCCCACGCCGGAGACGGCGTTGCCCTCGGCGTCGGCCACCCGTCCGTAGACGGGGATGCCGGTGGGCAGCGTCTGGGTGAGGTCCTGGTCGGCCAGCAGGTCGAGCCCGCTGTACACCACCAACGGTGAGGCGCTGGCGTCGTCGGGGATGATGGTGAGGTCGTAGAAGTTGTCGGCGACGAGGGGGAGGCTGAACGCTCCGAGCTCGTCGGCGCCCGCCTTCCCGCTCTCGAGGCTGTTGGCCACCTCGGCGGCGATCACGCCCTGGAACGGGACGATCTCGGTGGGGACGCCCGCGGCGCTCCACGGGTGCGCGACCTCGGCCTGCAGGAGCCCGAACAAGGTGACCGTCGGACGGAGCTCGGCTTCGAGGCCGGTGTACCGCGGCGGCATGACCAGGAAGGTCTGGCTCTGAAGCTCGGGCGTGGTGATGCCCGAGGGCGGCGTCACGTCCAGGCGCAGCGTCCCGTCCTGGAAGTCCTCGGGGGCCGCGGCGTCGGTGTATTCGTCCTTGCTGGCGAGGTCGTAGTCGGCGCAGCCGATCAGCGCGGACAAGGCCAGCCAGCCGACGAAGCGGGGGGCGCTCATTCGGCCACCTCGAGATCCCAGCGGATGGTCACGTGCTCCGACTCGCCGTCCCACACGTCGCAGAAGGCCGACTGGCCGTCGTAGTCGGGGTCGTCGGCGAGCGGGAGCTGGTGGCCGTAGAAGCCGCGATCCTCGCCCCCGGTCGGGATCGGGGAGGCCTCGCCCATGTAGCCCTCGCCGGACAGCGTCCAGGTGAAGGTCACCACGTCCGCCTCGTAGTCCTGGACGTAGACGATCAGCGCGACGTTGCTGTCGAGGATCACGGGGGAGTCGTTTTCGGGAGACATCGACACGACCTCAGGGGGGAGGTTCTCCGGCGCGTACTCCCACGGTACGAGGTAGAAACATCCTGACAGCAGGGGAAAGCAAGCGGCGTGCCAGACGCCGATCCAGCGCGCCAGCACGGCGTTTCGGGGCCGCTGCCCCACGCCCGGTGCACCGCGACGCGACATCGTGGTCATGGCGCGGCCATGCTCGTCGGGATCACCCGGCCCTGGCCCGGCTGCGTGGGCCCGATCGGGTGGCGCAGCTCCCCCAGCGTCGGACAGGTGAACACGACCTCGTCGGCCGGGTCGGGCTCCCGGATCTCGAAGTTGGCCGACCCGGACACCAGGCCGTAGCTGGTCTTTCCGCCGTCGCGGGTGTGGCGCACCTCGTAGCTGCACTCCCGCGGCATGCTCGGGTTCACCGTGAAGTGGACCGGCAGCAGGCGCAGCTCGATGGAGCCGAGATCGAGGGTCTCGCCCGCCTCGACCGTGATCGGCAGGTCACGGGGCTCCGAGTACTGGTTCACCATCCGCAGGGTGTGCGTGCCCGGACCGACCTCCAGCGGGTTGTCCTTGCTGCCGATCCAGCCCGAGCGCGCGCCGTCGCCCCAGGTCCCGACGCGCTTCCCGTCCAACCACACCTCCCCCCAACGCGCTTTCGGGGTCCAGGTGACCCGACCCGGCGCCGAACCGGCCACCACGGCATTCACGGCCAGCGTCGGAGTGTCGCTCGTGCCAGGGGACGCGGTGCGGACGGGGGTTGCGGCGGTGCTCAGGGCGGCGGTGGCGGCGACGCGGGTGGGCGTGGTGGTCTCGACGGGGGGCGGCGCAGTGATCGCCAACGCGGGCACGACCGTGGCCGGAGGGGGGACGGAGGGGACCGACGCTTCGACGGCGGCGACCGGCTCGGCGGGGATCGGGGCGGGTGGCGCCGAATGGGAGGCCCACCACACCCCTCCGGACACGCCCAGGACGAGCACCGCGGCGACGGGAGCCAGCCACCGCCGCGTGGTGCGGTCGGTGGGCGTCTGGTGCAGCGCCTGGATGAGGGAGAGGACTTCCGCGTTCTCGTCGTCGATGGCCAACAGCCGATTGAAGAGCTGCAGCGCGCCGAGGTGGTCCTTCGCGGCGAGCCGTTCTTTGCCTCGCTGGAGCAGCACCCGTTGCAGATGGGCGTCCAGCGCCGCGACGGTGGCCTCGGGGTTCGACAGGTAACTACGAAGGTTGATCTCGGGATGTTCGGGGGTCAGGTCGACTTCGCCGAGGGACGCGCGGAGCGCGGCTTCGACCTCCCCGGCGGTGGGGTAGCGATCCTCGGGCTTCGGCTGGAGGAGCCGTTCGATGACCGCGGCGAGCGAAGGCGCCACCATGGGCGCCAGCTCCAACACCTCCGGCCGCGCGCCGTCGATGATGTTGCGGAGGATCACCGAGGCGTTCGAGCCGGCGAACGGGACGTGTCCGGTGACGAGCTGAAAGAGCACGGTGCCCAGCGAGAAGAGGTCGCTGCGGCCGTCCAGCGGCTGGTCGAGCGCCTGCTGCGGGCTCATGTAGGCCGGTGACCCGAGGAGGGAGCCGTCCACCGTGATCGACCCCTCGTCGAGCACCCGGGCCACCCCGAAGTCCATGAGCTTGACCCGACCGTCCCGCCGGATCATCACGTTTTCGGGCTTGATGTCCCGGTGGATCACCCCCTCGGTGTGGGCGAAGGCCAGCGCGGCGCTGAGATCGATGCCGATGATGGTGGCGATCTCGCTGGGCAGGTTGCCGTGCTCGTTGAGGAGGGCGAGGGCGGTGACCCCGTCCACGAGCTCGGTGACGATGTAGCAGTCCTGGGCCTGCGCACCGGAGTAGTCGAGGATCGACACGATGTTCTGGTGCGACAGGCGTCCGACGGCGCGCGCCTCCCGGTTGAAGCGCTCCCGGTTCCGGGAGGAGGCCGAGAGGTGCGGATGCAGCACCTTGATCGCGACGTCCTTGCCGATCGCGATGTGGCGCCCACGGTAGACCGAAGCTGTGGCGCCCTCGCCCAGCTTCTGAAGGACCTCGTACTTGTCGATGACGCTACCGATCACCGCCCGACCAGACACCTCATCATATCCTCCCCAGCGCCCAGCCGCGTCAGAGCTGCCCGGCCTCGTTCGGGCCGACCTGGATGCCGCGCTCGTGGAACATCGCGAGGATGGTGGCGGCGGTCTCCTCCAACGCCTTCCCGGTCACGTTCACCACGGGCCACTGGCGGTTCCGCTTGAACAGCTCCTCGGCGTATTCGAGCTCGGCGAGGATGTAGTCCATGTCGCCGTAGTTGACCTCCCCGCTCATCCGCATGGAGCGGAGGCGCTGCTTGCGGATGTGCTGCAGCGAGTCGGGGTCGATGGTCAGGGCCACCACGCGCTGCTGGTCGATCTGCCACAGGTCGGACGGAGGGTCCCGGTTGAGCACCAGGGGGACGTTGGCGACCTTGTAGCCCTTGTAGGCGAGGAAGACCGAGAGCGGGGTCTTCGAGGTCCGCGAGACGCCCACCAGCACGATGTCGGCGAGGCGGAGCATCCGCGGCTCCTTGCCGTCGTCGACCTTGACGGTGAACTCCATCGCCTCGATGCGCTTGAAGTAGGCGTCGTCGGTCTGGTGCATGATGCCCGGGCGCATCTGCGGGGCCGAGCCCAGCCAGCCCGAGAGGCCGGTGATCACGTTGCCGAGGACGTCCACCTGCAGGAGTCGCCACGCCTTGGCGAGCTCGTTGGCGAAGCTGCGTTGCTCCGCCGACACCAGGGAGGTGACGACGAAGGCGTCCTGGATCGCCGCCTGCTTGAAGATCCGCTCGATGGCCTCGCGGTCGGTGACGTTGGGGAAGGTGTGAACCTGAACCCGGGTGCCCTCGAACTGGCGGAGGGCGGCGCGCGTCACGCGGTCGGCGGTCTCGCCGGTACCGTCGGAGACGATGAAGATGGGGCGGGTCATGTCCACCTCCTGTATCTCGGCCCATCCGGGGGCCGCTGAAAGCGGGATAGGTCCGCGCCATGAGCGCGCTGCTGGATCGGCTGTCCGAGAACGCCCGGACTCAAGGGGCCATCAACGCGGTTCAGGACCGATCCGACGGGGCGTGGCGCTGGCGAACCTGGGCGGAGCTGGAGAGCGACGTCAACCGCCTGTGTGACGCGCTCCCCGCCGGACGGGGCGACCACCTCGCCTGGGACGCCCCCGCCGGCAGCCGCCGTCTCGCCATCGACCTCGCCCTGCTCCACCTGGGGGTGGTCGGCGCGGCGGGCGGAGAGGGCATCGGGGTGGCGCAGTACGACCAGTGGCTCCGCTCCCGCGAGGATCCCGGGCGCCTCGTACGACTCCGCGCCGAGCTGCGCGCCCGCGACGCGGCCGCCCAACGGCGGGGGCAGGTGCTCGACTACACCGCGGTGGACGCGGTGGCGCAGCGGGTGGCCGGCCAGCTCGCGCTGGTGGGCTCCGAGTCGGTGCTGGTGCAGGGGGACGCCGAGGTGGAGCAGCTCGTCGGCTGGGGGGTGGTCTGGTCGGGCGGGGCGATGGTCGTGGGCGGGGCCGAGCTGCTCGGAGATCTACACCCGGCCGTCTGGGTGGCCTCGTCGGCGGCGGTGTCGGCCGCCGCGCCGCCGGCCTCGCGCGCGGGCAGCCTCGGGGGCCTGCTCCGCAGCTACGGACGGACCGACACCCACGTCGGCCGGCGCCTGCGTCGGGTGTACGTCATCGGCACGGTGCCCCCCGAGGGGGACCGGTTCCGGCAGCGGGGCGTCGAGGTCAGCCCCTGGATGGGCTGACCGGGCAAGGTCAGCGCGGCGGCGCGCTCGTGGTCTCGAACCGGTCGTGGTAGACCGGCGCGGGGGAGGGGGTGCGGACCCGGAGGGGGGTGGCGGGCCAGTCTCCAAGCGCGTCGCGCACGGCGTCGGCGAGGATCCGATGACCCGTGGGGGTGGGGTGCATCTGGTCGAGGAACAGGCTGTCCACGGAGGCCCCCGACGCCCGGTAGCGTGGCGCGAGCTCGACCAACGGCGCGCCCCAGCGGGTCGCGGCGTCGCGCATGACCTGTCGGTAGGGCTCCCAGGCCGGGTCGGCCGCCTCCAGCCTCAGGTCCTCGCGGTTGGCGAGCAGGATGAAGACCACGCCCCCGCCCCGATCGCGCATGCGTCCCGCCAGGGCGTCGAGGTTGGCCGCGTAGTCGTTGATCGCCACCCGTCGTTTGCCCGTCTTCGGATCCCCGTCGCCCACCTGCCAACCGACGCGCCGCGCCTGGGCCGCCGCCGGCGCCACTCGGAGCGTCCAGTCGAGCCAGCGGAAACCCGCCGAGGCGTTCAGCGCCGCGCGCACCCGGTGGCTCCAGGTGGCGTCCCACCCGGCGTAGGACGCGAGCAGCTCCCGGTCGACGAAGGAGTCGAAGTTGTTGTCGGACCAGAGGTTGCCGATCAGGAGCAGGTCCGGCTCGAGGGACAGGCCGCGGGTGTCGAGCAGGTTGAGCGACTGCCAGGTGGAGTAGCCCGGGACGGCGGCGTTGATGAAGTCCGCCCTGCCGTCGGCCTCGAGCAGGGCGGTGAACACCTCGTCGGTCTCGACCCCGAAGCCGTAGACGCTGGAGTCTCCGACCGCCATGGCCCGTGGCCGCACCGGCGGTCCCCGCTCGACGTCGCGCAGGCCCAGGCGGTTCACGGTGACCTGCACCCCCTTCTCGACGTGGGTGCCCGGCCGGAGCTCCCAGAGCAGCCAGGGGTTGCCGTCGAGCAGCACCTCCCCCGAGAGCCCCGGGGCGGGGTCGGTCCACTGCCCGGCCCGAGGGTCGGGAGGGGGCGCGATGCGGGCCGCGAGCTCCCCGAGCCCCAGGGTGCCGCCCACCAGGACGATCACGAAGACGAGGCGCCTCATCGGCTCGCGGGCGGGACGACCTCGAGCTCGCCCGCGACGACGAGGGTGTCGGCCACGCCCTCGACCTTCCACACGCGCGCCGACAACCCGATGGTGTCGACCGCCGCCTTCTTCTGTGCGGGCAGGGACTGGTGGAGGTTGTCCACCACCGCCTCGAGGATCTTCCCCTCGAAGAGGGCGGCGAGGGGATCCACCAGGGTGGCGCCCCGGCTCTGCCCGGTCTCCTGCGCGTCGGTGGCGACCAGCCGGATGCGCTTGCCGTCCACGCCGAGGGTGCCGGTCACGCTGTAGTCGCGCCACCACCCGGCCCCGGTGAGCCGCCAGAGACGGAGCCCGAGGGTGAACCGGTTGCCGTCCACCGTGAGCGTCTGGGGATCGGCCGCCACGTCCATGCTCAGCGTGCCCGCCTCGAAGGCCGCCCGTCGGGCCAACGCGACCAGCGTGCTCTCCGACAGGGTGAGGGTGACCCCTTCCTTGGGCGGCGTGATCGTGGGGAGCGGCACCGGCTTGGGCACGTCGCTGAGCAGCTCGAGGATGAAGCCGGCGGGTTGGGTCTTCAGCCGGAGCTCCTGGACCGGGAGCCCGTCGGCGTCGATCTCGCCGACCTCGATGGTCGGCATCCGGTCGTTGAAGGCGGCGCGGATCCAGTCCTGGACGGGGCCGTCGAGGTCGATCTCGACCTTCTCGCCCTTGGGGGTGGTGAGCTTCATCGCGCCCAGCTTGCGCGGCGTGAGCAGGATGCGGCGGGCCTCGCCGATGTCGATCCCGAGCACCCCGGCGACCGTGACGTCGACGGGAATATGGCCCTCGGCCGGGCCGATGCTCCAGCCGACCTTCCCCGCGAGCGCCGCGTCGAAGCCGAAACACCCCGCGCAGCTGTCCGACGGGCGCAGCCGCACCGTGGTGGCCTGCAGGTGGGGGCGCACGCGTCCGACGAGGCCCAGCGGGAGCTTGACCTGGATGGCGTTGGCGTCGGCGCCGAGGGCGAGGTCCAGGGCGTCGTCCACCGCCGCTTCGAGGCTGCTGGTCGCGATGGCCAGGGCGGCGTCGGGCTGCCAGTCAGGCGGGTGCTCCGAGGCGACGAGCAGCGCCTCCGACCTGGCCTTTTCGTACTGACTGATGACGTTGGGCGTGCAGGCGGCGAGCAAGAGGACGATGGGCAGCATCGCCCGGCACACTATCCCACCCGCGGTGCTAAGAGAGAGACGATGGCTGAAACCGAAGACCCCGTCGCTGCCCTCTCCGCCAAACAACTCCCGGTCCGGGCGGCCGGAGCGCGCGATCTCGCCCTGTCCGGCACGGCCGAGCACCTGGAGCAGCTGCTCCGGGTCGCCATCCACGACGTCTCACCCGGGGTTCGCCTCGGCTGCGCCGCGGCCGCCGCCGACATCCTGACCCGCTACCGGCTCGACCCGGGCCCGGTGGACGCCGGCACCCGGGAGGCGCACCTGCGGCTCGTGGCGTCGGTGGACCCCGGCCTCAACCCCGGCCTCTTCCAGGTCTCCGGCGCCTTGGGCACCCCGGGTGGGTGGCGTCGCATCGAGCTGGGTCTGCGGGACCCTCGCTTCGACGTGCGCACCGGGGCGGTGGTCGGCCTGTGGCGGTTCTGCGTGAGCGCGGCGGTCAACGGGGACGCGGCGGTGGAGGCGGCGGTGGTCGCCAACCTCGACGACCCGCGGGTGCCGATCGAGACCAAGGCCGAGGTGGCGAAGGTGTGCGCGAACCTCGGCTTCGTTAGCGCCCTGACGCCGGTCGCCCGCCTCGCCGCCAGCGTCGGGAAGGGGGTGGCGGCGGTGGCCGCCGAAGCGCAGCGCCGCCTGGAGGCGCCCCCGCCGCGGGATGGCTTCTGGGTCGACCTGGGGGTGGATGCCGGAGCCGTCACCGCGGTCCCGCTGGTTCGCGAGACGCTCGCGACGGTGGGGGATCAACGGGTGGGCCTGCGGGCCGAGCGCATCACCGGCCCGCGTCGGGCGCTGTGGATCAAACGCCCCGGGGTCGCGGAGCTGGGCTGGGCCCTGCAGCTCGACCGTGACACGCTCTACCCGGCGACCAGCGACGAGATGCTCGCCTTCGGCGACCGGCTCCTCGCCGCGAACGCGTGGGGCTCCCTGGCGGCCATCGACCCGATCCTCCCCCCGGGTGCGGCCAGCCTGCGGCTGCGCGGGGCCGTCCAGCTGCATCGGGGTGATCTCGACTCCGCCCTGGCGGAGCTCCTCGCCGCGGCGGAGCTGAAGAAGGTCCCGGTGGACACCTGGTGGCTCTTGGGCGATGTCCTCACCCGGATGGGTCGGGTCGCCGATGCGCGCCCCTACCTCGAGCGCTACCTCGCCAAGGCCCCCAAGAGAGGCGCGTTCGTGGAACGGGCGCGCGCGTTGCTGGAGTCGTGATGCCGCTCTACTGGTTGTTGTTGGCCTGCACCCCCAAGGAGTCGGTGGACACGACGCCGTCCACCGTGACCGACGCGGACACCGACACCGATACGGACACGGATGCCGACACCGACACCGACACCGACACCGACACGGACGCGGACACCGACACCACCACGCTGCCGATGCCCGAGGACCCGACCCCGTTCACGATCCAGGTCTCGGGGGCGTGGTCCGGGAGCCTGACCTTCGACGAGTACGGCTGCACCTGGTACGACGGCATCCCCAACTTCCGGCAGACCTGGCGCAACAGCAACGACGATCACGTGTTCGTCCTCATCGCCGACATCCGCGGGCCGTTCACCGGTCCCGGCACCTACGACGAGACGATGCCCACCACGTCGGTGAAGCTGCAGGAGGAGGCGGGGGGCTCGGGCTACTACTTCGCGACCGACACCGCCGCCGGGGACACGGTGTCGATCACGGTGGACCAGGCCAGCGAGGTCCAGTCCTCCGGGTCCTTCTCCTTCTCGAGCCTGCACGACCTGGACGGCGGGGCGGTGCTCGTCGGAGTCCAACCGCTGCCGATCTGGTGCCCCACGATGAATTAGGGGCTGCGACGGGGGCGCCGCGTCAGGGCAGCGTCGCCTGCATCCGCGCGTCCCGGCGGGCGCCCGGCCAGGGAGCCTCGGTGTCCTCGGCGAGACCGGTATCGGGCACGATGGTGACCACGTTGTCGGTGGAGACGAACATCAGCGCGTCGTCCTCCCCGTACCCGTCGGCCATCAGGACGGGTGCGGCCGTATAGCTGCCGGTGGTCGGGGCCAGCTCGTAGGCGTCCACGAGCGCGCCGTCGGAGAGCCGGATGACGGCCGCCTCCGTGCCGACGACGTACACGATGACCTCGTCCCCCGCCGCGTCCACGAAGAGCTGGCCGGTGCTGTAGAGCCCGACCCCGGAGAGGCGCTCACTGGCGAGGATCTCGGTGGCCCCGGTGTCAGGGTCCAGCTCCACCGCTGCGGCGACCTGGACGCCGGCGACGTCGACCATCCCGGTCGTATAGAGCCGTCCATTGGCCGCCACGAGAAGGCCCCCGTGGAAACCGTTGGTGAACCGGTGGCTCGCGTCCGCCGGGATCTCGAAGGTCTGCGAGAGGTTGAGGTCGGTGTCGTACTGGTAGATTCGCGTGGTGTCGTCGCTCTGATCGGAGCCGTAGGCCATCGCGTAGATCCAGGTGCCGTCGGATGCCAGCCCGCCGTTCACCAACGACGACTCGAGGTCTTCGACCGGCGTGCACCCGGGGTCTCCCGGGTCGACCGTCGCCCCGAAGGAGAGCGTCGTCGTCACGCTGCCGGAACTCACCGGCGGTGTCGGCATGCCGTCGATCCGGGACACGGTGCACGCGCCGTCGTCCTGGTAATTCTCTCCGTCCGCGTCGCTCCCGGGCCCGAAGCCGCAGAACCGCTGGCCCGAGACGTTGATGCAGCCGCTGGACCCCCACGCGTGGTGGCTGTCGTCCTCGTCGAGGATGTCCACGAGGTTGCCGCCGGCGTCGATGGCGACGACCACGCCGCAGTCGTTGTCCTCGGCCGCCCCGCACACCTCGGGCACGTTGGTCGTGGACAGGAGCGTGACTCCGCTCTCGGCGTCGTAGAGCGGGGAGCTGTCGGTGCCCACGCCCACCGGCTGGAAGATGGACCTGACCACCTCGGCGTTGTCGTCCGCGGTGCCCGGGAAGTAGGTCACCAGGCCGCCGGAAGCGTCGTCACCGCTCAGGGTGGTGAACGCGAGGGTGCCGTCGTTGCGGACGAGCCCGCTGGCCTCGACGTTCAACCCCGTGTCGAGGAGGCGGGCTTCGTACTCGCCGGGCGTGCCCGTGTTCACGATGAAGTAGATGGAGGACCACGCGTCCTCGTAGTCGGCGTAGCCGCAGCGGAGGCCGTTGTAGTGGCCGGCGGCAACCGCGACCGTGCCCACCGACGCGCCCGCGACCGTACCCTCCACGGTGGGTTGGGCCGACTGGGACTTCGCGCACTCCCCGGCAGCCGTGGGCAGGTTCATCACGATGTACCCGTCCGCCGTGGTGGTCGGGACGATGGAGGGGTCGACCGGGACGTTGTCCAGCGGGAACTTGGCCAGCTCGGGGACGAGGTCGATGACGACGGTTTTGGCCGAGGTGGAGTTGACGCCGTCGCTCACCCGGTAGGTGAAGCTGTCCTTGCCCCGTAGGGCGGGGTTCGACGGGGTGTAGCGCACGCGATCGCCGTTCCAGACCACCACGTTCCCCCGGCGTGGGTTCGACACGATGGTGTAGGTGAGGGCATCCCCGTCGGTGTCGGTCGCGCCGAACACGGCATGGGCGGGGTTGCCGTCGGCGGCGCGGATCCAGAGGTCCGAGGCGACGGGGGGGTCGTTCACCGCCGCGATGCTGATCGAGACGGTGGCGGCGGCGGACGCGGAGAGGGTGCCGTCGCTGACGTTGAACCGGAAGCTGTCGGTCCCGACGAAGTCGGCCGGGGGCGTGTAGGTGACCTCCAGACCCGACACGGTGAACGTGCCGTGGGTGTTCGTGGTGGTCGTGTACACGCTGCCGCTCGAGCCCACCCCGGAGAAGGTCGGCGACAGGGTGCCGCCGTCCACGTCCGATGCGTCGAGCGTGAACGTGAGGATGGTGTCCTCGTTCACCGCCACGGCCATGTCGGCGACGGTCGGGCGGTCATTGACCGCGGTGACCGTGACCGAGACCGAGGCCGCGGACGAGTACGCGGTCCCGTCGTAGGCCCGGTAGGTGAAGGAGTCGCTGCCGTTGAAATCGGCGTTGGGCCGGTAGGTGACCCGGTTGCCGGACACCGTGGCGGTGCCTGACCGGGGCGCGGTCGGGACCTGGAAGGTCAAGGTGTCCATGTCCACGTCGGTCCCGGTCAGCGTGATGTCGCGGGTCCCGTCTTCGTTCACCACGATGCCGGTCCGTGCCGACACCGTGGGGCTGTCATTCACCGGGTTGACGGTGATGTTCACGGTCGCGCGGGGGGAGACCTCGATGCCGTTGGACGCCGTGAAGTAGAACCGGTCCGTGCCGTTGAAGTTCGCGCTTGGCGTGTAGGTGCACGCGGGACCGGCGCAGGTCACCGTGCCCGCCGAGCCCGTGGTGACCAGCGCGTAGGTGAGGGGAAGGCCGTCGCTGTCGGTGCCGGTCAGCGTGACGCCGCGGGTCCGATCCTCCTGGACGGTGACGGACTGGCCGGTCGCCGTGGGCGCGGCGTAGCCGAGGGCGGGGAAGAGGCCCAGGGAGCTTACGAAGATCAGGCGCGCGTGATTCATCGATACGGCCTCGGTCACTGGAAGGTGAGGATGAGGCGAATCTACAGAAATTCAGGCGCGCGTCGGGGGTAAGAATCGAAAATTCTCATACCTCGACCGATTCTTGACAGGTCGCGGCGCTGGCGACGTCAGACGATACCCTGCTCCTTGAGCATCCGCGGGTTCTTCGTCCAATCCTTCTCGACCGCGATGAACAGGTCGAGCCGGACGTCGGCGTCCAGGAGGCGGGAGATGCGTTTCCGGGCTTCGGTGCCGATGCGCTTGACCATGGCGCCGCCCTTTCCGATGAGGATCGCCTTCTGGGAGTCCTTCTCCACGATGATCCGGGCGTGGATGTGGATGCGGCCCTGGTCCCGCTTGGACTCGTCGAAGCGCTCGACCTCTACGGCGGTGGCGTAGGGCACCTCCTGGCCGCAGTTCTCGAAGACCCGCTCGCGGATGAGCTCGGCGACGATGAACTTCTCGGGGATGTCGGTGAGCTGGTCGGCGGGGAAGAGCGCCTCCTGGATCGGCAGGCGCCCGGCGACGACCTTGGCCAGCGTGGGCAGGCCCTTCCGCTTCAGCGCGGAGAGCGGCACCAGCTCGCCGAGGACGCCCAGCTCGGCGAGTACGGGGAGGAGCGCGGTCTTCTCGACCAGGTCCACCTTGTTGAGGACCACGACGACCGGCTTCCCCTCGATCCGGGTCCGGACCTGGGCGCTCGCCTCGTCGAGGGCGGGCTGCCCCTTGGCCACCGCCTCGACCATCGGCACCACGTCGATGATCCACAGCACGAGATCCACCTCGGCGATCGCGGCCTCGGCCGCGGCGACCAGCCGGCGGTTGAGCTCGGTCCAGGGCTCGTGGATTCCCGGCGTGTCGAGCAGCACCACCTGCATTTCGTCGGTGTTCCAGAGCCCGAGCACCCGGTTCCGCGTGGTCTGGGGGCGACGCGACACGGCGGCGATGGGTTCGCCGACGAGGACGTTGAGCAACGAGGACTTCCCTGCGTTGGGACGCCCGATCAGGGCCACGGTACCGGACCGGAAGGACATCGGCGGCGGATAGCGCCCCCGCGCACGGTCCGCCAGCCGGGCGGTGCGTCCGCTGTCGGGATAGCCCGCCGCCCAATGCTCCCCGTCGTCGCCATCGTCGGTCGTCCCAATGTCGGGAAGTCCACCCTCTTCAACCGTCTCGCTGGGGAACGTAAGGCGTTGGTCCACGATCTTCCCGGGGTCACCCGCGATCGTAACTACGCCAACATCACCTGGCTGGACCGCACCTACCTGCTGATCGACACCGGGGGCTTCGACCCCACCCCGATCGACGCGCTCTACGCCGCGATGCGGCGCCAGTCCGAGATGGCGATGCAGGAAGCGGACGTCATCATCTTCCTGGTCGACCAACAGGCGGGGATCACCCCCGCGGACACCGCCACGGCGAACCTGATCCGCACCGCCCGGAAGCCGGTGATCGTGGCCGTCAACAAGTGCGACGAGCCCTTCCACGAGGACGGGGCGCACGAGTTCTGGCAGCTCGGCTTCGACGCCCTCGTCCCCGTGTCCGCCGAGCACGGGCGCGGCATCTACGAGCTGATGGACGCGGTGAACGCGCAGCTCCCGGCCGAAGTCGCTCCCGCGCCCGAGGTGGAAGGGGAGATCCGGGTCGCGGTGCTGGGCCGTCCGAACATCGGCAAGTCCACCCTGCTGAACCGCCTGACGGGTCAGGAGCGCTTCGTCGTCCACGACATGCCGGGAACGACGGTGGACGCCACCGACACCCTGATCGACTACGAAGGGACGCGCTTCCGCCTCGTGGACACCGCCGGGATCCGTCGGCGGGCCCGGATCGACGAGCGGCTGGAGACCATCGCGGTGTCGGCCGCCATCCGGACCATCGAGCGCTGCCACGTGCTCATGCTCGTACTCGACGGGGAAGAAGGCGTGACCGAGCAGGACGCCCATCTCGCGGCGCTGATCACCGAACGGGGCCGAAGCCTGGTGATCCTCGTCAACAAGTGGGACCTGGTGCGCGAGAACGCCGACCGGAACATCACGGTGCTGGAGGACGAGCTGGATCGCCGGCTGCCCCACGTGCGGTGGGCGCCCGTGCTCTACATCTCGGCGTTGACGGGCAAGGGGTGCGCCAAGGTGCTCTCGGTCGTACGCGACGTCTACGGGGAGTTCAACCGCCGCGTGGCGACGGCGCCGCTCAACGACTTCATCCGGGCCGCGGTGGCAGCCTACCAGCCGCCCCAGGTCAACCACCACCCGGTGCGGATCAACTACATCACCCAGGTCCGGATCCGGCCGCCGACCTTCACCCTGTTCGTGAACACGCCCGGCGGCGTCGGCGACCAGTACCAGAAGTACCTCGAGAACCGGATGCGGGAGCAGTTCGGCTTCATGGGCTGTCCGCTCGTGCTCCAGGTGCGCCGGAAACGCCGGCTCGGTGAGGCGGCGCCCCCCGGCGCCGATCCCGAGACCTGGCAGCCGGGCGACGAGGAAGGGGGCGTGTTCCCCGACGACCTCGACGATGACGGGCTCGACGACGACCTCGACGACGCGCTCGAGGAGGACGAGGACGCGGTCGAGGAGGACGACGAAGCGCCCGAGGAGGACGACGCGCCCGAGCAGGACGACACGCCCGGCGGGGACCCGGAGGAGCCGACCGACCCCGACGTCGAGGACGCTGAGACGGAAGATCGCTGAGCCGGTAGGCGTCCGGGCGAGGATCACGGTTAGGAGCGGGGCGTGCCGGTCCGCATCCTCGACGAGCAGGTCATCAACAAGATCGCCGCCGGCGAGGTCGTCGAACGCCCGGCGTCGGTGGTCAAGGAGCTGGTCGAGAACGCGCTGGACGCGGGCGCGACCGAGCTACGGGTGCATCTCCGGGCGGGCGGACGGAACCTGATCCGGATCGTCGACAACGGCTCTGGCATGAACCGCACCGACGCGCTGCTCTGCATCGAGCGGCACGCCACGTCGAAGATCCGCTCCGAAGTAGACCTCTTCACGGTGAACACCCTCGGCTTCCGGGGCGAGGCGATCCCCAGCATCGCCAGCGTGTCCCGGTTCGAGCTCCTCACCCGGCCGCGCGACGAGGAAGTCGGGACGGTGATCCGCCTCGAGGGCGGGCGGCTCACCGCGGCCGATCCGGCGGGGTGTGCGCCCGGGACCGAGATCTCCGTCGGGGCGCTGTTCTTCAACGTGCCGGCCCGGCGGAAGTTCCTGCGCAGCGTGGACACCGAGCTGGGTCATTGTGTGGAGGCGGTCACCCGGGAGGCCCTGGTCCGGCCGCAGCTGGACCTCGAAGTGACCCATGACGACCGGGAGCTCGTGCGCTGCCCTCCCGTGGCGTCGCGCGCCCGTCGTGCCGCCGACCTGCTGGGGCCCCATGGGGAGGCCCTGGTCCCCGTCACCTACACGCGCGGGGACCTCACGGTGGAGGCGCTGGTCTCTCCGGTCGGGGTGCACCGGTCGACGGCCACGGGCTCGTCCTGGCTCTACGTGAACGGCCGGTTCGTGAAGGACCTGGTGCTGCGTCGTGCGGTGATGGCCGCCTACGCGGGGATCGTGCCCAAGGATCGCTACCCGATGGTGATCCTCGAGGTTCGCATCCCCCCTGCCGACGTCGACGTGAACGTCCACCCGGCCAAGACCGAGGTGCGCTTCGCGCGCGCCTGGGAGCTGCAGCAGGCGGTGACCGAGGGGCTTCGGGCCGCGCTCCAGGAGCGGGGGATCGAACGGCCCGTGGCCACCGAGGCCCGCTACCGAAGCCTGGAAGTGCACGAGCCGGTCCGACAGGCGGAGCTGTGGTCGGGGCCGGTCCTCACGCCGAGCGTCACTCCTGAGTGGTCGCCCGCCCCGCGCCCGGTGGCGTCGCCGCCCCCCGTCGCTGGCGCGCTCCCGATCGCCTCCCGGGTGGTCACCGCCGCTCCTGCGGCGCCTGCGGCTCCGGCGGCTCTCGCGGGCCCCCCATCCCCGACGCGGCTCACGCCGTCGGGGAGGACCCTGCTGCCCACCGAGCGCTTCCGCGACCTCCGCGTGATCGGCCAGCTCTCCGCGACCTACGTGCTGTGCGAGGGGGCTGGAGAGCTGGTGGTGGTCGACCAGCACGCCGCCCACGAGCGGGTCACGCTGCACCGCCTCCGCCTCGACGCGCGCGCCGTGCTCGGCGGCGGGCAACGGCTGCTCACGCCGCTCCTCGTGGACCTCCCCCCGGCCCGGGCGCGTGCGCTCGCCCCCCACGTAGACCGCCTCGGCGCCTGGGGGCTGGACGTCGCGCCACTGGGCGGCTCCACCTTCGCCATCCAGGCGGTCCCCGCGCCGCTGAAGGACGCCGATCTCAGCATGCTGCTCGCCGATGTGGCCGACGAGCTCGCCGCCGACGCGACCCCGGCGGCCGTGGACGACCGCATGGAGCACGTCCTCGCCACGCTGGCTTGCCACACGTCGGTGCGTGCCGGGCAGGTGCTCTCCACCCGGGAGATGGAGGAGCTCCTCAAGTCGTTGGACGACGTCGACTTCTCGGTGTGTGCGCACGGGCGCCCGGTGGTGATCCGCATGGACCGGGGCGAGCTCGAACGTCGCTTCCACCGGTCCTGATGCG
>JAYVAS010000399.1:0-24393 GCA_043750895.1 Pseudomonadota bacterium | reverse complement strand
GGCGATGCACCGCGCGTCGGCGTGCGCGATCGCCGACGCGCTACTCGCCGGAATCGAGCGGGATTGGGGCGTCGGCAACAACGACGAGATCACCCACGTTGAGTTCGATGACGCCTATACGAGAATCCTGTCTCGCCATGTTCGATGGCAGAATACTCCGGTAGATTGATTCCAGGGCGCTGCCTCGGTTGACGGGTCTGATGTCCGGGCACGGCGTCGGCTCCCGTTTGTGCTTTCGTGGTGCCCCAAGCCGAGGCCTTCCGCCCAGCTCCGAGCATCCACTCGGCGTCGACGGAGCGCGAAGGAGGCGATTCGAACTCCCGCCAGGGTTCGCGCAGAAGGTCCTCCTGTCAGAGAACTCCCCCCTAACCGACACCCTCCCCACCTAGATACCTTCATTATCCGACAGCCTCCACCGAGATAACGCCCGTTACACCCCAGTTCCCGTCCGCCTGCCAGAATCTGTCCGCGGCCATCCCCTCCTGGCGGCTACTCCGCCTTCATGCCCCCGGCCCTCCCGACCCTCTCCCCCTGCCTCCTCGACCGCTTCCGCCAGGAGATGCGCCTTCGGCACTACAGCCCTGCGTCGGTCCGGGTGTACACCTCCGCGGTGCGCGCCTACGTCAGGTGGCTCGGCCCGGTCCACCCGCGCGCCGCTGCCGTCGACCAGGTGCGGGCCTTTCTGGTCCACCTCTTCGACCGGGGCGTCTCCCGTTCCCGCGTGGACCAGGCAATCTCGGCGCTGAAGTTCCTCTACATCGAACTGTACCGTCTGTACGGTCCCGCCGACTTCGACGTGCCCCGCCCACGGCGTGAGGAGACGTTGCCGAAGGTGCTGTCGCGGGCCGACGTGCTCCGGCTCGCCCATGCCATCCCGAGCCCGAAGTACCGCCTCGCCATCCTGCTGATGTACGCCGCCGGGCTGCGGGTGGCGGAGCTGGCCCACGTACGCGTGGGTGACGTGGACCTCGAACGACGCACCCTCCACGTCCGCAGCGGAAAGGGTCGGAAGGACCGCATCACCGTGTTGAGCGACCGCCTGCTCGGCCCCCTCTCGTCGGTCATGGCGAAGCGATCGGCGCGCGCACCGCTCATCGCCCGCGACGAGGACGGCGGCGCGTTGAGCACCCGCAGCTTCCAGCATGTGGTCGAGCGCGCCGCGCTGGAGACGGGGCTCGCGGGGCGGGTCAGCTGTCACACCCTCCGGCACTCCTTCGCCACGCACCTGTTGGAGGGTGGCACTGACATTCGGTTCATCCAGGAGCTCTTGGGGCACGCGAAGATCGAGACCACCACCCGCTACACCCACGTCAGGAACCCGGCGCTGGTGAGGATTCAGAGCCCCTTGTGAATAGAGCGATGGATGCGGATGCCCTGTCCCGGGGAGGGAGACGGGTTGCTCCCCATCCCTGTCCTCTTCCCTCTCTCTCCGTGACCTCCGTGCCCTCTGTGGCGCCCTTCCGTGACGGTCGCCCCGGCCACTCAAAGTACGGTCGTGTCGGCCCCCGCATCACTCCCACCCCGCTGTAACGTCAACATCACCACCTCCCCCTCCGGATTGCGTAGCACCACCGATGCGTTGGCGACGTCGACCAGCCCGTCCACGAACGGCGCTCCGTCCGCCGTCCACCCCGCCTGGGGCGGGACCAGGCGGAGGCGCCACCCCTCCCCCACCGGGCCGTACTCCAGTTGCCGGGCGCGGCCTACCTGGGCCATTGCGCCCTGGGCGAGCACGACGCGACCTCGCCGTTGCCAGGCGTACCAGTCGTCGCCGTCCGTCCACGGCCCCAGCGCCGGGGTCCCCGTGGGCGGGCCCTTGATGGGGACGGACAGGTCGGCCGGCGGCTCCTGGCCGGTCGACCGCCAGACGGCGGCCAGATGGGAACGGAACAACCCGTCGAAGATCGCCGCCATCGGGGTGTGGAAGTCGTCGCCGTACCACCAGAACCAGTCGCTGCCTTCGGCGGCGAACAAGGACGCGCGGCCGGCCTCCGGCGAGCCGGCGGCCACCCAGGCGGCGCGGGCGCGGGCGAGGAGCCGCCACGCCACACGATCCTCCTCGTGCCCGATCCAGATCGCGAAGTTGGCGCCCACCCAGGAGCCGGTGTGAAGGTGGTGGACCTGACCCACCGGCGCCCGGGAGGCCATCTCGCCCACGGTGTGGAGGCGGTGGCTGAACAGGCGAAGGACGAACGCCTCCCCCGCGTCCCGGTAACTCTCCCACGGGTTCTCGCCGTCCAGCGCCAGCAACGTGGGGCGCCGTCCGACACGGTGCCAGAGATCGTTGGCGGCCTCGACGCCGTCCCAATCGGCGTACACGAAGCCGATGCGGTCGGAGAGCCCGTGGTCACGGAACACCCCCCGCAGCGGCCCCACCTGCCAACTCCCGTGGTGGCCCCCCGCGCTGCGCTCGGAGCGTGCCAACACCCCCTCGTCGGTGGCGAACCAACGGAAACCGGCCTCCGCTGCCAGGGTGATCACCTCCGGGCTGACCGAGCCCTCCGAGGGCCAGAGGCCGGTCACGTCGGTGGCGCAGTAGGCGCTGGTGCGGGCGCGCCCTTCCCGGAGCTGGGCGAGGGCGTCCTCGGGCGCGCGGAACCCGGGGTCGGGGACCGCCAGGCAACGTTGGGCGTGCAGGGTGTCCACGAGCAGTGGCAGGATGGGGTGGAAGTAGGGGGAGCTGCTCACCTCGGGGAGACCCCGATGCAGGGCCGCCAGCTCGCCGAGGATGGTCCGTTGGATGCCGAGCACGTGCTGTTTTTCGGCCTCGGTGTAACCCTGGGCCTTGGCGCGGAGCGCGTGCAGCTCCGGCCAGGTGCGGAGCGCCGACCAACCGAACCACGCCAGGTTGGCCCACACCTGCGCGTCGCGCACGCCGGCCACGTCCAACCTCCCGGCACGCAGGCGGCCGATCGCGGGGTACCACTGGTACCAACGCGGGTTCATGGTCAGCAGTCCCCCGACGAGCGCGGGGTCGACCGCGTCCGCGGGCATCTCGCACACGCGCAGCGCGGCGTCGGTGCCGCCGTTCGCGTAGTGCTCCCACTGGTCGATGAGCGAGGGCACCAGGTTCACGGTGACCTGGGCGCCCGTCATCCGAATCGCGGTGGCGACGTCGCGGTAGCCGCGGGTCGCGTGGAGGCGCACGTAGGGGAGCACAGGCTCGCCGGTACGGGGGTCCCGGTAGTCGGGCTGGTGGTGGTGGAGGAGGATGGAGAGCACGGCTCCGACTAAGCCGCCTCGTCGCCGCGGGCCGGCTCCACCCCGCCGACGACCCACCCCAGGAGCACCACCGGGAGTACCGCGAGGACCGGGAGCAGTCGACTGGTGAGCGCGACCGGGAGCGCGAACACCAGCGGGCCGAGGAGCATCCCCGCCACCAGCGCTGCGGCGAGGGTGGCGCCCGCGGCGACGCGCCCCACATGCACGCGGCACGCGGCCACCATTGCTCCGGGGAGCAGCACGTACCCGGCCTCGGGGACCACGAGCGCGCCCACCACCCCGACCCCGGCCCCGATCAAGAGCCAGGCGCGGGTCACCCCGGGCCCCCGGAGCAGGCGGCGTGCCCCGACCATCGCCCCGACCCCCGACAGCCCGGCGACCGCGCACAGGACCCACCCCTGCGCCACCTCCGCGACCAGCGCGGTGAACCCGGGCCAGACCGCCACCGCGAGCCCCAGCAGGCCGCTCCCGGCCGCGACCGCGAGCGCCCCCGCGAGGCCCATCGCCACCACCCCCCTCCCCCACGCGGCGCCGCGGCGCCCCACCACCGCGATCCCGGCCACGCCCAGCGCCGCCGCCCGCACCCACCCGGTGCGAACGTCGACCATGGTGCCCGGTGTGAGTTGGGCGTACGCCCGCACCGGGACCGTCTCCGCCGGCCAATCCTGCGCCAGCCAGGCGCGGCTCAGGCCCACCACGCAGTCCCCCATCTGCTGCACGCTGCGGGGGTCGAGGTGCGCGACCGTGTCGGCGGCGGTGTGGTACCGCCACGCGCCGTCGATCACCGCGAAGTCGTAGCCCCACCAGCCGGCGCGGCGGAACACGGTGAAGTCGGTGTCGTTGGGGAGGACCTCGTAGACCGTCCGCGCCAGCGAGCTGGCCTGCGCGGTACAGCCCCCGGCGCGCCACGCGCCCAGCAGCGCCGGGGTGGGGCCGGCGGTCTGGAACATGTAGACGGGACCCTGGGTGCCGCGCGCTTCCACGTTGATCACCAGGCGCCGCGCCGGCGGAGCGTGCTGGACGTGGGCGGTGGCGCCGAGCAGCCCCTGCTCCTCGCCGTCGGTGATGAGCAGATGCAGGCCGCCGTCGACGCCCGACGCCCGCAGCGCCCGCGCCGCCTCGGTGAGCACGATGAGCCCCAGGCCGTCGTCCGCGGCGCCCGGTCCGGCGGCGACCGAGTCGCTGTGGGCGGTCAGCCAGACACCGTCAGGGCCGTCTCCCGGGGTCCCGGCGACGAGATTGACCAGCGCGCCGCTCGTCTCCCGACGGACCTCGAGGCCGAGGCCCACCAGCGTCGTCTCCAGGTCGGTGAGCACCCGCGCGTGCGCGGCGCTCCCGTGCGGCCGGGGCTCGGCCGCCCAGCGATCCAGGGGCACCAAGGCCCGAGCCGCCGAAAACCGCTCGGGCGCCGCGCTCGCCGGCACGACCGGCGGGAGGCGCGGCCAGGCCACCACCGCCCCGGCCACGAAGACCAGCGCCACGGCCAGCCCTCCATCGGTCCAGGCGCGGGAGCGGTCACCGGTCCGGGGTGGCATCGCGCGCCCTCGGCCCGACTGTACCACGCGACCCCGCGCGGCGAGGCGGCCGGGGGTAGGCCCGGCCGGAAGCGCTTAGAAGCCCGGATGCGCGCGCTCCTCCTGGCCAACCTCTCGCTGACGCTGGTCCTGACCGGTCTGATCTGGACCATCCAACTCGTGCACTACCCGCTCTTCGCGAACGTCGGCGCGGAGGCCTGGCGCGCCTACCACGCGGCGCACAACACCCGGATCACCGTGCTGGTCGCGCCGTTGATGGTGGCCGAGCTGCTGGTCGCCGTCGCCTGGGTGCTCAGCCCAGGCGGGCGGCCCGGCGCGGCGTGGCTCGGTCTGGCGCTGGTGTTGGTCGCGTGGGGCTCGACCATGCTGGTGAGCGTGCCGCTCCACGGCCGCCTGGCCCAGGGTCTGGACCCGGCGCTGATCGGGGCGTTGGTCACCACCAACTGGATCCGGGCCCTGGCGTGGACCGCCCGTGGGGTGCTTCTGCTCGCGGTCGCCGCGACGTCGGCCTGAGGCCCGCGCCCGGCGCGCCGACGTCGGCCAGACCCCCGCCCGTCAGCCCCCGCGGACGAACGTGGCCGTGGCGGCGTCCGCAGGGTGCCAGGTCTCGATCCGCAGCTCGCTGGCGGTGACGTCCAAGGCGCTTCCCAGCGTCGTGATGGTGCTGAAGAAGCTCAGCCGCTGCCCGCCCAAGTCGAGTTGCATCGGCAGGACCACGGCGTGGCGCGGCGGCTCGGTGCTGTGCAGCAGCTCGGCGACGCCGGGAAAGCGGAGCAGCTCGGTGAACCGCGTCATCGCCCGTCGATCGCGGCTGCCCGCGAGCTCGGCCCGGGTCATGGTCAGCACCCACCGGGCGACCTCGGCCCAGTTCACGATGACGTCGCGCAGGCCATAGGCCGGGTCGAAGACCATCGCCAGGATGTCCAGCCGAGGCGCCGGCAGCAGCGCGTAGGGCACCGGCGGCACCCGCCCGCTGATCAGCGCCCAGAAGCCGGCGAAGCCCTCGTTCATCATGACGATGTGGTGGTCGCGATCCACCGCCGCCGCGGCGAAGGGCTCGGCCTGACGCAGGAGCAGGTGCACCGCCGCGGTCAGCTCGGCGCTCCCCGGCCCGTCCCAGCCGCCCTCCCGATGGATCGGGCGGTACCCCGCCGCCGAGAGCAGCGCGTTCCGGTCCCGCGGGCCCATTCCCAGCGCCGCCGCGAGCCGCAACAACAGCTCCCGACTCGGCTCGGACCGCCCCGTCTCCACGAAGGAGAGGTGCCGCGCCGAGACCCCCGCCTCCAGCGCGAGCGCCAACTGGGAGAGCCCGCGCGTCTCCCGCCATTGCCGGAGCATCCACCCCGACGGGCTGAGCGGCGCGGGCGCGGCGGTCTCGGACATCCTCCCGGTCATACCACGGCGACCTTTGGCGCCTCGCGCAGCAGCGCGCGCTCGCGCAGGAACAGGTACACGAGGGGCCCGAGGGAGCCGAACACCGCCGTCACCAGCACCCAGGGCCAGCCGGTCTTTCCCCGCCGCCGCGCGTCGACGAGCACCCACGACATGACGAGGACCAGCGACACGACGAGGTCCGAGAAGATCTGGCCCGTACCCCAGTTGAGGAAGGCCTGCAGGAAGATGCCGATGAGGCCGTGGTCAACCATGGCCTTGGCGGTGATGACCCCGTGGACGAGGAGGAGGCCGCTGACGAGGTAGAACCGGAACGGAGAGGGGCGGTCGAACATGTTGACTCCAGGTGCACCCCCACCTTGGCGCCCGGGTCGCCTCCTGGCGATTACCTCCGAGGTCAAGGGGCCTCCGGACTCCGGCCTCCAGTCTCCGGCCTCCGGACTCCGGACTCCAGTCTCCGGACTCCGGCCTACGGGCTCCCCGGCCCGGGAAGGACATAGAGCCCCCGCGCGCCCCGTTCGTCGGCCACGACGTACAGCCCCGACCCGTCGGGCGCGACGTCCCAGCCGATGGGCTCCTCCTCGGTGACGATGCCGTCCTCGGCGCCCAGCATCGACGTACGCCCCGCCATGCAGGTGTACACGAAGACGCCCCAGCCGTCCTCGACGGCCGTCAATCCGACCCCGAGGTCGACGCCGTCCGAGCCCCAATGGGTCGACACCAGCGTGCGCCCGAGCTGATTCCCCACGAGACCGGTCACGAAGGGGAAGCTGTCGGCCCGCACCTGCCCGCGGGTGCCGCCGGGGATGAATGTGAGGGTCCCGGCGCGCCCCATGGCATCGGGCGCGCCCACGACGAGGTCGTCGCTCCCGTCCCCGTCCAAATCACCGGGAACGACCGCGTCGGTGCCGAAGCCGCCGGGGGCGTCGCCGTCGACGTAGAGGTGCGCGTCGTCGGGCAGGCGCAGGTCGGCGAGGATTGGCCCAGCGTAGAGCGCGAGCGCCCCGCCTCCGTCGATGTCCAGCCCGAGGATCAGCTCGCCGATGCCGTCTCCGTCGGTGTCGGGTACCAGCCGGGCGCGTCCGGGGTCTCGGTCGTCGGAATCGATCAGGAAGCCGGTCGCCGGATCGCCCGCGGCCGCGACGTCGGCGTAGACCCGGAGACCGGTCAGCGCGAAGCCCACCAGCAGGTCGGTCCGTCCGTCGCCGGTCACGTCCGCCCCGGTGTCGATCGCGTACCCATACCAGCGGTGGTCGTCCACGGGGACGACCGTGTAGAGCGCCTCGCCTGTGGTCAATGACCCGGCCGCGCTGGCATCGAACACGTAGACGGCACCGAGACCGGCCCCTCCGTCGAGGTCCCCGACGATGACGGCGTCGCCACCGTCTGGGAGCACGTCGCCGATCGCGAGCAGGGCGCCGAAGGTGCCCGGCTCGGTTCCCCCCTCGTAGGTGGTGTTCACTGCGTAGTCGTTACCGAACCGTTGGACGTACCCCTGGTCGGAGTCGTCGGGGGCCGGATCGGAGACCAACACCCCGCCGCCCGCGACGGCGAGCACCACCGCTCCCCACGACCCGTAGCCGGACTCGAACTGGACCACGGGCTCGACCGTGGTCGCCGCCGCGGTGGGAACGTCGTCGCCTCCGGCGCAGTCCTCGTCCACCCCCGGCGTCGCGCAGACGTCGGGCGCGCCGGGGTAGCTCGTCGGGTCCGTGACGTTGCAGTCGGACTCGTCGGCGACGTAGCCAGGGGGGGCGTCGCACGTGAGGACCAGGGTGTCGGGATCCCCGTAGCCGTCACCGTCGGCGTCCACGGCGTACCGTGAGAGGGCGACGCAGTCGGCGGCCGTCCCGGTGCCGTCGGTGTCGGCAATGGCCGGCGGGGGACAACCGAGGAGGAGGGCGAGGAGCACGGCCAAGGGTAGCCGGGCGCGGCCCGACCAGCCACGCCCCCCCAGGACCGGCGCTCCGACCGATTAAGCGGCGGCGATGACCGTCGACGTCGCAATCCTCGGGGCCACCGGCATGGTCGGCCAGCGCCTGGTCCAACTCCTGGCCTACCACCCGACGCTCCGGCTGGTGGAGCTGTGCGCCTCGGACCGATCCGTGGGGAAACGGTACGGCGACGCGGCGGTGTGGCGCCTCGAGGGCGATCCGCTGCTCGCGGACCGGGTCGTCCTCCCCTGCGACCCGGGCGCGGTGCGCAGCCGGGTCGTGATCTCGGCGCTCGATCGCGCCGTGGCCCTCGAGCTGGAGCCACGCTTCCGGGACGCCGGCTACGCCGTGATCTCCAACGCCAGCGCGTTTCGAGCCCACGAGGACGTCCCGCTGGTCATCCCCGAGATCAACCCCGACCACACCGCGCTGGTCGCGGGTCGGCCGGGCTTCATCCTGACCAACCCCAACTGCACCTCGATCCCGCTGGTGTTCGCGCTCGCCCCGCTCCACCGCATCTGGGGCGTCGAGGCCGTGACCTGCGCCAGCTACCAGGCCGTCTCCGGCGCCGGCTACCCGGGCGAGAGCTCCTGGGACATGCTCGGCAACGTCCACCCCCACCCGGGGGACGAAGAAGAGAAGGTCGCCGCCGAGCCGCGGAAGATCCTCGGCCGCGTCGCCGACGGGGTGGTGTGGCCGGCGCCATTCCCCATCAGCGCCCGCTGTGTCCGGGTCCCGGTGCTGGACGGGCACCTCGTCGCCGCCCAGATCAAGCTCGCGGCCACCCCTCCGCTCACGCAGATCGTCGAGGCCCTACGCGACTACGCGTCCGCCGTCCGCCTCCCCTCGTCGCCCGTCCCGCTGATCCGGCTCACCGACCGCCGCGATCGGCCCCAGCCGCGCATGGACGCCGGCGCTGGCATGGGCATGGCGATCACCATCGGCCGGGTGGAGACCTGCGAGGTCTTCACCGTGAAGCTGTACGCGCTCGCGCACAACACGATCCGCGGCGCGGCGGGCGCGGCGATCGCCAACGCCGAGCTGCTGCTGCACCAGGGGCTCATCGGCTGAGACGGTGGGAGACCGCTCACTTCCACGCAGCGGCGGCGTAGCCGTCGGTCTCGGTCTGGGGACGGGTGTGGCGCAGGAACGCGTCGGTGAACGCGACCTCGCCCACGGCGAGCCCCAGCGCGCCGGTCACCACCGTCCCCACGCAGCACGCGAGCAGCCCGACCGCGGCGGAAGCGACGCGCACCACCAGCATGACGATGTAGAAGATCAACAGGTGGACACGATTGCCTTCGACGAGGGCCCACGATCGGCGGAGCGCGCTCGCCACGTCCTGCCCCTCGATGACGATGACGTGCGCGCCGAGGGACAGGCCCAGGCCGACGTAGATCATGGCCGCGCCAACCATCGCGACGATGACGGGCGCGACGAAGGGGTTCGCGAGGCCCCCCAGGAGCAAGGCCGGCACCACGCACACCGCCACGCCGGTCAGGATCGCGATCTGGAGGAAGCTCCACGCGACCATCGGCCCGATGTACGTCAGCCCCGAGAACAACGTTCCCCACCGGGCCACACCGTCGCGCAGGATCTCCTGGTGCACCGCGATCCAGCCGCCGTGCAGGAAGGCGCGGATCGCCACTGCGAGGACGATCACGGTCAGGACCAAGGCGACGATGGCCCCCGCGCCGAGGGCCGCGAGCGGCGCCGGGAGACCGTCGACCAACTGGTCCCACTGCCCCGCGCGGATGTGGCGTGACGTCTCGGTCACCCGGTGGCCCGGGTCCCAATCGCCGTCGGATTTGCCTCCGGCGCCGTTTCCTCCCTCGGTGCACCCTTTGAGCAGGGCGCCCACGAACAGCACCAACGGGAAGCGGACCATCGCGCGCCACCCTCGGCGCATGGTGGGACTGACGTCGAAGGCGGCACGGAACGGGAGTCCAGCTTCCATGCCGTATGTTACCACGCTCGACCCGCTCACACCGCGCGTTCTCTGGCCCCCGCCATCGTCACCAACCGCACCAGGGTCTCGTACGGTTGGGCCCCGACCACCCCGCGTCCCTCGGCCACGTAGGTGGGCACGCCCGTCACCCCGACCTGACGGGCCAACGCCCAGTCGGCGTCCACCCGCGCCTTCGATCGGCCCTCATCGAGGACGGCGCGTGCTTCTCCGGCGTCGAGCCCCAGCCCCACCACCACCGCGATGGCCACTTCCCGATCACCGGTGTTGAGGCCGTCCACGAAGGTGGCACGGAAGTAGGCCGCGTGGACGTCGGGACGCCCGCGGTCCTCGGCCCACACCGCCAACTCCTGCGCCATGCGGGTGTTGTAGGTGCGATCCCGGGCGGTGAAGGGCAGGCCCTCGGCTTTGCAGGCGTCTCCCAGACGGGCCTGCGCCGCCGCGAGATCGAAGCTGCGCCCCTTGAAGAGATCGACGAGCGCCAAGCCTTCGGGCGGCACTTCGGGGTGGAGGGGGAAGTGGATGGTGCGAACCGTGAGGTCGTACGCCTGGACCAGGCGGCCGGTACGTGCAGTACCGAGGTAGCACCAGGGTCAGGCATAGTCCGAGTAGACGTCGAGCAGCGTGGGCAAATCAGCCTCCGTAGTGTTCCTGGTAGTCACCGATCGCCGCCGCGAGCACGGTGGCCGCCCGCTCGGCGCCGTAGACCGCATCGATGCCCACCGGCTGACCGCCATCGACGTCGAGCTTGTAGGTGAGGAAATAGTGCCGGAGTCGGTCGACCAGCGCCTTGGGCAGGTCGGCGAGCTCCTCCACCCCGGACCAGATCGGGTCCCGATCCAACACGGCGATGATCTTGTCGTCGGCCTCGCCCGCGTCGATCATCAGCAGGCCCCCGATGGGCCGGGCGTAGAGGAAGATGTCTGCCTGGTTGATGGGGCGCTCGGAGATGACACAGATGTCCAGGGGATCGCCATCCCCCCGGGCGGTGCCCGCGAGCGCGGCGATGCGGGGGCCACACCACGTCTGCGGCACGAACCCGTACGGCGACGGGGGGAGCGAGTTGGAGCGTTGCGGCCGATCGACGCGGAGGTACCCCGTCTCCTTGTCGACCTCGTACTTGATGGTGGAGAACGGCGTGATCTCCACGTACGCGTTGACCACCCGCGGTACGTCCGGCCCCGGAGAGACGCCGTGCCAGGGGTGCGGGCGGAACCGGGAGAAGCTGGGCATGCGGAGGGCTAACGCCCCGCGTTGATCGCCGCGGCGGCTCGGAAGCCACCCCAGACCACCGCGGACATGCTCCCGTCCCACCCTGCCGTGCCGCCCATCCCGGGCACCGCCATCCCGGCCGCCTCGCCGACCGACCACAAACCGGGGATCACCTGGCCCTCCACGTCCATCACCCGGCCGTCGCCGGTGACCGCGAGGCCGCCGTAGCCCTTCATCGACTGGTGCCCGATCCGGTAGGCGCACAGCGTGCCGGGCGTGGTCGGGAAGGTCGAACCGCGCCGCAGCCACACGTCGGTGCGGGTGCCGGCCACGATCTCTCCCACGTCGACCAGCGTGGCGCGCAGCCCCGCCTCCTCGACCCCCAACAGCCCGGCGAGCACGCCCGGGTCGTTGTCACAGCGGATCACGTCTCCGGCGCTGCGCAGCAGGTCCATCGCCGGCCCGTCGTCCGGCTCTTCGAGCCCCGCCACCCAGTGTTCGTAGCTCCCCACCGCCCAGACGTTGGTCCGGCGGCGCTCGCTGCCGGCCAGCAGCACGCTCCAGCCCTGGGACTCGTCGACGAACCGGGATCCGCTCTCGTCGATCCAGATCCAGGGTGTGACCGAGCCCGTCTCGATGCGGATGGGGGTGCCGTCCGCGCCCGGCGCGCCGACCAGTCCGGCGCTCCAGCCGATCGCGTCGAGGTTGGCGGTGCCGAGGCCGAAGCGCGCGGCCCAGTCGAGCGCGTCGCCCATGGCGAATTCGTCGGTGCTCACCTCGAAGGTGCCCGAGGCGTCGTCGATCGCGTAGTCGAGGAGGTCGATGCGGTTCACGAAGCCGCCGGTGGCGATGACCACGGTGTCGGCGAGGATCGGCCCGGCTTCGGTGTCGACCCCGGCGACCTTGCCGTCCACGAACCGCAGCCCGGTGACGACGGTGTCGAGTCGCACGTCCACCTCGGCTGGGAGCGCGGCGGCGAGGGCATTGGTGATGGCCACCCCGCTGCCCTCGGGTTGGTGGAGCCACCACCTGCCGAGGATGGGATCCGCGCGCCCGATGGTCCAGTCCACACCGAGCCCCACCAGCCGGTCGTGGACCGCCGTGCCCTGTTCCAGCCAGGCGACCGTGGCGGCGGTGGCCGGGGCCCCCGTGAGCTGCTCCCAGTCCGCGGCGAGCTCGCTGGCCGTCCCGGTGAGGCCCAGCGCCGCGAGCTCCTCGGTGCCCAGGTAGAGCGAGAGACCGCCCGAGAGCGCGCCCCGACCCCCGAGGTGGTCGGTGGCCTCGAGGAGCACCACCGGCCCCTCCAGATCGATCGCCGCCGCCAACCCGGCCGGACCTCCCCCGACGACGAGGGTTCGCTGGGGGACCAGCTTGCCCTGCCCGCCGGCCGGGGTGAGCGGCGCGGGGTCGACGCGCGACTGCGGTGTGGGCCGCGCTTGCCCGGCGCGGACGGTGCGCGGCGCGGCCTCGACCAGGAGTGGATCCGCATCCCGGACGGGATCGGTACAACCGAGGATCAGGACCCACCCGAGCATCCGCTACTCCACAGTGACGCTCTTCGCGAGGTTTCGGGGGCGGTCGATGTCGCGACCGAGGGCGAGGCCGGCGCGGAACGCAAGGAGCTGCATCGGGATGACCGTGAGCAGGGGGCTGATGAGCGCCGACTCCGTACGAGGCACGGCGATGGCCACCTCCGCGAGGGACGCCGCTTCGTGGTCTCCCTCGGCGTGGATGACGATGAGGCGGGCGCCGCGGGCCTTGACCTCCTGCACGTTGGAGAGCGTCTTCTCCCGCATGACGTCGTTCGGGACCACCGCCACCACCGGGGTGTGACGGTCGATCAGCGCGATCGGCCCGTGCTTCATCTCCGCCGCGGGGTACGCCATACAGGGAATATACGCTACTTCCTTGAGCTTGAGGGCACCCTCCAGCGCCACCGCGTGGGAGACCCCGCGGCCGAAGAAGAACACGAAGCGCCCGCCCGCGAGCAGCTCCACCGCGGCCTGGATCGGACCGGGGTTGGCGAGGTAGGCGCTGACCAGATCGGGGACCTTCAGCAGCTCCTCGCCGAACGCGCGGCCTTCGTGACCGCCGAGCACCCGCGTGCGGCCGAACATCAGCGACGCCACCAGGAGCGCCGCCACCTGGGAGGTGAACGCCTTGGTGCTGGCCACCGCGATCTCGGGACCCGAGTGCACGTACACCCCGCGCCCGCACGCCCGGGCGATCGACGACCCGACCACGTTGACCACGCCCATCACCCGGCCGCCCTTGATCATCACCTCCCGGACCGCGCCGAGCGTGTCCGCCGTCTCTCCCGACTGGGACACCGCGAAGTAGAGGTCGTCCGCCCCCACCACCGGGTTGCGGTAGCGGAACTCGCTGGCGATCTCGGCGTACGCGGGGATGCGCGCCAGGCTCTCCATGGCCGCGGCGCCGACCAGGGCCGCATGCCAGCTCGTCCCGCAGCCCAACACCCCCACCCGCTGGATGGCGGTGATCTCGCGGGGAGACAGGTCCAGTCCGCCCAGCTTGGCACCCCCCTGCTCGACCACCACGCGGCCGCTCAGGCAGCGCCGAAGGCTCTCGGGTTGCTCGTGGATCTCCTTGAGCATGTGGTGGGTGTACTCGCCGCGCTCCCCCGAGCCCCACTCTTCGGCGAGGGTCTCGACGGCGTGGGCCACGGGCCGACCGTCGAGGTGGGTGATCTCCCAGCCGGCGGGCGTGATCCGCACGATCTCACGGTCTTCGAGGTAGACGACCTGCCGGGTGTAGGCGGAGAGGGCGTGGGGGTCGGAGGCGAGGAAGGTCTCGCCATCGCCCTTGCCGACCACCAGCGGCGACCCGTTTCGCGCGGCGATGAGCACCCCGGGATGGTCCGCGAAGAGCACGGCGATGCCGTAGGTACCCTGGACGAGGGACAGGGCGACCCGTACGGCCTCGAGAGGATCCCCCGTGTAGAACTTCCGGATCAGGTGGGGCAGGACCTCGGTGTCGGTGTCGCTGTGGAACACCACCCCCTCGCCGATCAGGTGGGCCCGGATGGCGTTGAAGTTCTCGATGATGCCGTTGTGGATCACCGCGATGCGACCGGTCGAGTCGAGGTGGGGGTGGGCGTTCGCCTCGGTGACCGCGCCGTGGGTGGCCCAGCGCGTGTGGCCGATGCCGCTGTGGCCCGGCTGGTCGGCCGAGACCGCCGCCTGGAGCTGGGCGACGTGGCCGATGCGCCGGACGATGTGGAGGCTGTTGCCGACGACCCCACCGTCGGGACCGTCCTGGAGGACGGCGACCCCGGCCGAATCGTAACCACGGTACTCGAGCCGCCGGAGGCCATCCATCAGCAGCGGGAGCGCTTCCCGGTCACCTACGTACCCAACGATTCCGCACATGTGCACTCCGACGCTGGGGGCGTCTATTGCGGCGACCGCGCGCCCGCCGCCGGCCGCCGGCACTTGACGCGTCAATCCGCGTACCCGCTGCGAAGGTGGCCTGGGGCGCGCGCTGCCAATACGTTGGGCCCGAGAGTCGTCCCCCCATGCCGCGCTTCTCGATTGATGGACCTGACGTCGAACCGCTCGAGCTCGAGTCGGACAACTGGATGAGCGCGCTCGGCGAGGCGCTCGACACCTACGGCGTCCACGGCGAGGAGGCGGCGGGCGTCGAGGCCGACGTTCAATCGGACGGGGACATCCTGGTCCGCTCGCCCGCGGGCCAGTTCACCATCCACGAGATGGTCGAGACCATCGCCCGGATCCGGGTCTCCGCCGCCACGCGCACCTCGATGGCGCCGGAGCCTCGGCTCGACTCCATCTCCTTCGACTTCCCGCCGGTGGCGGCCACCTCCCCGCTCGATGCGCCCGACCCCACCGAGAGCCCCTCCTACCAGGCGCGCGCCGAGTCGGCGGAGGTCATCCTCCAGGAAATCGCGGTGCGGTGCGCCGCGGGTCTCGCCGCCGTGCCGCGGGCCGAAGCGGGGCGTGCCTGCCTCGACCTGCTGATGGAGTACATCCCCGCCGAGTCCGGCGCGGTGCTGCTGATCGACCCGGCCACGCAGGAGCTCCAGTTCGTCGCGGCCCGGGGCCCACGGGCCAGTCACCTCATCGGTCAACGGGTGCCGTCCGGCAAGGGGATCGCCGGGCTCGCGGTCCGTTCGGGGGTGGCGCTGACGGTGCGCGAGGCCAAGAAGGACGCCCGTCACTTCGACGAGCTCGACAAGAAGACCGGCTACGAGACCCGCGCCATCCTCTCGGTGCCGATCCGGTCCGGCCGCGGCTCGGTCGGGTGTGTGGAGCTCCTCAACCCGTTCGCCGGCACCGACTTCGTCGCGTGGCACCAGAACGCGACCCAGGTCGTGGCCACCCAGTTGGGCGTTCGGCTCAAGTGAGGCCCGACGGCCTCCGGTCGTCGCCGCCGGGATGTCGTCGGGTGGCGGTGATCACGAGCCTCCTCTGGCTCGGCGGGTGTGACGGCCAGGGCGGCCCGCTGGTCGTGACCGCGAACGACACGCTCCCCGCCACCGCGCCGGGGCTGGTGCTGCTGGCCACGCTGGGCGCCGACGGCCGGATGACGGTCGGCGGGACCATCCAGTCGGAGCTGTACGTGGACCTCGACGCGGCCACCGACACCCGGGACGGCTTCCGCTACGTGGTCCGAGACGCCGCCGGCGCCGCCTTGTACGCGCGGAGCACGCCCGGACCGCTGATCGTCCGTGAGTTCCTCGCGTACTACGGGGAGGAGTCCGGGTACGACCTGCTCACCCTGCTCCCCCAGCTGGGGCGCTTCCCCATCCAGGTGCCGCTCCTCGACGGCGCCAGCACGGTCGACCTCGAGGTCCGCGGGGGGGACGGTGCCTACGCGGTGGTGGGTCAGTACGACCTCGGCGACGCCACCCTCGACGACCAGGGGGTCTCGGAAGCGGTGCTGGGCGTGGAGACGCTGTTCGACGCCGGTCCGCCGGAGCACCGGCTGGACCTCGTCCTCGTGGGCGACGGCTACACCGCGGACGAGATGGACGCGTGGCGGGCAGACGCCGCCGAGTGGGCCGACGCGCTCCTCGCCACCGCGCCCTTCTCGGACTTCCCCGACCAGGTGAACATCCATCGGGTGGACCTCGTCAGCGCCGAGAGCGGGGTCTCCTACGACTGCACGGACAGTTGCCGGACCCGCGACACGGCGCTCCAGAGCGTGTTCCCCCTCGAGGTGGTCAACGCCCTCACCGGCACCGCCTACCGCACCGAGGCGGTGTTCCAGTTGGACCAGTGGGTGGTCGCCCGGGCGGCGTCGGCGGTGCCCTGGGACTTCGTCGGCGTGGTCGCCAACACCGCGCACGACGGCGGCTTCGCGGTGCACTACGCGACCGTCACCAACGGCCGCCGCACCTGGACCGACGCCGGCGTCCACGAGCTCGGTCACCTCATCGGCCTGCTCGGCGACGAGTACACCGGGGACGCGTGCATCCGGAGCGACGCGCTCGGGCTGCCGGTCAACATCACCGACCTCCCCACGGCACCGCCCTGGTCGGAATGGGTGGAGGACGACACCCCCCTCCCCACGCCGGACACCCGCGACTACCGCGACGCCATCGGCGCCTTCACGCCCGCCTACAACTGCGAGGACCTCTACCGCCCCGCCCGCTCCTGCCGGATGCTCACCACGGACGACACGCCCTTCTGCGCCGTGTGCACCGAGGCGATCGTCCGCCGCCTGTTTCGGTACGGAGACCCCGCCGAGGGGGTGGACGTGGCCCTGCTGGGGGGTCGTGCCGACTTCGTGGTCCGCGCGCCCCACCCGGACGCCACGATCACCTGGTCGGTGGACGGGCAGATCGTGAACGGCGACGGTGCGGCCCTCACCGTCACCCGCGCCGCGCTGGGCGACGGCGTGCACAGCGTGGAGGCCTCGGTGCAGCTCGAAACCGGCCTCGTGCGATCCGCCGGCGAGGACCTCGGGGAGCAGTGGGTGTTCCGGGTGGAGTAGGCCGACCGCCGGGAGCCGTCAGGCCTTCCGCGCCCGCAGCGCCGCCAGGGCGGCGGGCGGCAGGTACCGCGACACATCGCCTCCGTTGTCGTGGATCTCCTTCACCAGCGAGCTCGAGATGAAGATGTGCCTGGGCTCGGTGAGGAGAAAGACCGTCTCCACCTCCGGCGCCATGTCCATGTTGGCGAGCCCGGTCTGGAACTCGAACTCGAAGTCGGTCACGGCGCGGAGGCCGCGCAGGATGACCCGGGCGTCCACCTTCCGGCAGTAGTCGACCAGCAGCCCCTCGAACTGCGCCACCTGCACGTTGGCCAGGGGCGCGGTGACCTCACGGAGCAGATCCAGCCGGACCTCGAGCGGCAGCGCGCGCGGCTTGCGGACGTTGTGCCCGATGGCGACGATCACCTCGTCGAACAAGGACGCGCCGCGGCGGATCACATCGAGGTGGCCCAGGGTCACGGGGTCGAAGCTGCCCGCGTAGACCGCGCGGCGTCTCAGGGGCGCAACTTCTGCCACCAGCCCTCCGGTTGGTCTCCGTAGTAGCGCGTCAGGAGCTTCCGGAACCGCTCTTCGTGACGCATGTCCTCCAGCGCCACGTCCAGGCGGATGTCCTGGCGGAACTCGATGTTGTGCAGGGTGTCGAGCTTTCGCATCCCGGCCAGGGACTTCTGGAGGTACCGATAGGCCTGCTCCCGCTTCCCCTGGGCGGCCGAGATCTTGGCCCGATGCAGGTCCGCGTAGGGGTCGTCGGGATTGATGCGGTCGAGCTTCTGCATGATCGCCCAGGCCTCGTCGAACCGCCCCTGGTGGCCCAGGCACAGGGCCAGGTTCACCAGGGCGTGTTCGTCGTCGGGCGCGAGGCTGAGCGCGACCCGGTACAGCTGCTCCTCGGTCTGGTAGTCCCCGGTGCGCTTGTAGACGAGCGCGAGGTTGTTCCACGCCGCCGGATCCTCGGGCACCGCCTCCCGGAGCTTCTCGTAGGTGCGGGTCGCCGCGGGGTAGTCCATCGCGAGGTATTCGTAGTAGCTCCGCACGCTGAGCGCGGCCGGGTTGTCCGGGTCGATCTTGAGGATCCGGTGCGCGAGCTTCAGCGCCTGCTCGATCTCCTTCGCGTCCTCACGGGCGTCCTCGGTGTCGTACCAGTCCGAGAGCCCCCACCCCTCGGTGACGTGCACCGCCACCGGCTGGTCGGTCACCTCCTCGGAGGGGTCCTCCAGCTCGTCGGCGTCGGCGACGCCGTCCGCGGAGGCATCGGCAGCCGGGCTGATCACCTCCTGGTCCCCACCGGGGCCGGGGGCCGGCGCGGCGGCGGGCGCCCCGCCCTTGGTGGGATTGCCGATCCGCACCGCGCGGCCCACGTTGGCGCCGCCACCCGCCTTCGTGGGCGGACCGGCGTGCCCCGAGGGCAGGTAGAACCCCTCGATCTTCTCTCCCGCGGGGCGGGCCTGATCCATCCGCGCGATCACCCCCGTCGACTCGCCGTCGGTGTCGCCCCGCAGCAGGCGCGCCAGGTACTCGGCGCTGGGCTCGAAGCCGCCTCCCCCGCCCGCCGCGGCCTGCATGGCGAGGGAGAGGAAGGCGAACTGGGCCACGAGCAACATGGTGGCCGTGGCCAGGTACGGGAGGACGACGAAGCCCTGGTCGAACGCGAACCGCGGGAGGCGAAAGCGCCGGACGCTCTGGATGTCGACCGCGAAGTCCCCGGACTGCACGTGCACCGGGCCGTCGGGCGTGACCTCCGTGCGCCCCGCCGACCCCAGGACGGCGAGGGCCTTGCGGTCCTCCGCAGCGATCAGGTCCACCGGCGTGTCGGGCAGCAACCGTTCACCGGGCTCCGCGACCCGCTGGGCGATGGCCCGACCGGCCACCCGGAGGGTGACGAGGAGGGCCCGAGGGGCGTCGCGGGGTTCGACCACGGACACAACGTAGCCGCGCCGACGCCGATCGGCGCGTTACGGAAGCGCATGTCGACCGCGGCCGTGGTCATCATCGGTAACGAGATCCTCAGCGGGAAGTTCCCGGACGAGAACGGGCCGTTCCTGATCACCCGGCTGCGCGCCCTGGGCGTCGACCTGCTCCGGCTCGTGGTCATCCCCGACGAGATCCCGGAGATCGCCGCCGAGGTCGGCGCCTGCAGCGCCCGATACGACTTCGTGTACACGACCGGGGGCGTCGGCCCGACCCACGACGACCTGACCATGCCCGGCGTCGCCGCGGCCTTCGACGTGCCGTTGGTGCGTCAGCCGGAGTTGGCCTCCATCATCGCGGCCAAGCTCGGCCCCGACGCCCCGCCCGCGGCGCTCCGCATGGCCGACGTCCCCGAGGGTGCCGATCTGTGGTGGGACGGCGGCGTGCGCTTTCCCCTCGTCGTGATGCGCAACGTGGCGATCTTCCCCGGCGTTCCGGCGCTGTTGAAGCTGAAGTTCGACGCGGCCGCGCACCGATGGTCGGGCACACCGGTGGGGGTGCGGCGGATCTGGACCGAGCGCGACGAGCCCGCGATCGCCGACGCGTTGACCGACGCCACCGCGCGATGGGCAACGGTCGCGATCGGCAGCTACCCCCGATTCGAGCTGTCGCCGCCACGGGTGCTGGTCACCCTCGAGTCGCGTGATCCCGACGCCCTCGCCGCCTGCAGCGCGTGGGTCTCGGCACGGATCGGCGCCGTCAGCGGCGCCTGAGCACGGCGCCGGGAGCCGCCCGGGCGGGACGGCTACACCCGGCGCCACGCCTACCGATACCCCCCGGATGACCGCTCCATCGGACCCCTCCGGAACGAATCGGCTCGGCCGCGACGCCATCATCCTCGTGGCCAAGATCCCCGTGATCATCTTCTCGGTGGAGGCGGTGGTGATGCTGATCCTCGAGGCGGTGACGTTCCGAATGACCCCCGTCATCGAGGCGCTGGTCGAGGCGTCGCTGCTCACCATCGGCGCCAGCCCGGCCATCGCCTGGCTGGTCGTGCGCCCGCTCCTCCAAGCGGTCGCCGCCGAGGCACGGGTCACCGAGGACCGCGAGATGACCCTGCGCAGCGAGACCGCGCGTCAGGAGCTGGAAGGGCGGCTGGGCCGCGCCGTCTCGATGGCCGAGCGTGAGTCGGATCTGATCGAGACCGTCGGCATCGCCCTCGAACACATCATCCCGGCCGACTCCGCCGAGCTCCTGCTGGCCGACGCCCAGAGCGGCGAGCTGCGCCGGGCGGTCGGCTCCGTGGGCTGCCTCGGATGCTCGGTCGAGGCGCCCCAGCGCTGCGCGGCGGCGCGACGAGGCCAGACCCTCGCCTTCACCAGCAGCGATGCGCTGGACGCCTGCAGCTACCTGCGCGCACGCGGTTCGGGCGTCGCCGCCACCTGTGTGCCGGTCAGCGTGGTCGGCAAGGTGATCGGCGTGTTGCATGCGTCGAGCGAGTCCAGTCCGCTGTCACCGCAGCGCACCCTCGAATTGGAAGCCCTGGCGAGCCACTTCGGCAACCGACTCGGCCTCCTCCGGGTGGTGGCGGCGATGGAGAAGCAGGCCGGGACGGACCCCCTGACCGGGCTCGCGAACCGCCGCGCCTTCGAGCTGCGGGCGGGCGAGCTGCTCCGCAGTCGAAAGCCGTTCGCCCTCGCGGTGTGCGACCTCGACCACTTCAAGCGCCTCAACGACACCTTCGGGCACGAGGCGGGTGACCGCGCCCTCAAACGTTTCTCCCGGGTCCTCTCGGAAGCGCTCCGGGAGGGCGACATCGCGGTGCGCTTCGGCGGAGAGGAGTTCGTGCTCATCTTCGCCGATGGCGACGACATGACCCAGGTCGTGCCACGACTGGACGGCGTTCGCGCCGCGCTCGCCGCCGTCGCCGCCGGGGGCACCCTGCCGCCGTTCACGGTCAGCATCGGCGTGACGACATCCCGCGGCTACGAGGATCTCGAGACCCTCACCGCCGTCGCCGACCGGGCGCTGTACCACGCGAAGCACAGCGGGCGGGACCGGGTCGTGGTGGCGGGCACGAACGACGTGGCTGCCAACGCGCCCGCCACGGAGCCGGCGGAAGCCGACCGCGCGGTCAGCTGAATTTCGACCCACGGGCCGCAAACGCGGGCCAGGTCTAAACCGTCGGGCTAGGTTCCAAGCATGCTCGAAGCGTCGGAGTGAGCCGGTTTCGGGGAGGGGCGCTCTGGTCTCTGGTCGCTCTGCTATGGATGCTGAGCGGGGCGGCGCACGCTCAGGGGGAGCGCTACCAGGTCCGGAACTGGGGCGTGGAGGACGGACTCCCGCAGGGCTCCGTCACCGGCATCGTCGAGTCCAGCGACGGCTACCTCTGGCTCACGACCTTCGGCGGGATCGCGCGGTTCGACGGCGTGCGCTTCGTCGTCTACGACCAGACCAGCAACCCGGAGCTCCCCACCAGCCGCTTCGTCGCGGTGCTGGAGGACGGCGCCGGGGATCTGTGGTTCGAGACCGAGGGCCAGGCGCTGGTGCGCTACCGGGATGGCCGGTTCAGCGTGGTCGCTCCCTCCGCCGGCGGGTGGACGGGACCGCCCGCCGGCCTCGCCCTTGACGACCAGGGCCACGTGTGGGCCGTCGTGTCGGGCATCCTCGTCCGGGTCGAGGGGGACCGGGTGGTTCCGGTGCCCGAGGCGCGGACCGCGGCCGGTGGGCCGTTCCGACTGCAAGGGGACGCCGCCGGAGGCATCTGGCTGGTTCGGGACGCGGGCCTGCTGTGTTGGGCCGGGGCGTGCACGCACGGAAAGACCCTGCTTCCGGCCACCGTGGCGGACCACTTCGCGCCCCTCCTTGGCGCAGACGGGGGCGGCGTGTGGTTGTCCGATTGGCCCACCGCCCCGGCCTGCGCGGGCGTCGGGCCCCAACCGGGGGACCACCGCTGGCTGCGGGTCATCGCGTGGAACGGTGAGACCTGGTGCGCGGCGTCGAACGGCGTCCTGCACGGCGGCGACCACCGCATCGACCTGCTCCAGGGCACGCGCCTCGGCGCGGCTGCGACCCGCGGCATCCGGGCGACGGTCGTCAGCTCCGATGGGTCACTCTGGATCGGCGCCATCGGGGGCGGGCTGTTCCGGGTCCGGCCCACGGGTGTGGAGCGGTGGGGCCCCGAACAGGGACTGGAGACGTCGACGAGGTCGATCGGCGAGGACCGCCTCGGTCGGGTCTGGGTCGCGGGCGAGCACCATCTGGCGTTGTTCAGCGGCAGCACCTTGGTTCCCCGGCCCCCGCCGCTGCAGGGGCTGACCGACATCCGCGCCCTCACCACCGGGCCCGACGGCGACCTCTGGGTCGCGGCCGACCTCGGCGTGTCCCGATACACCGGGGAGGCCCTGATCCCCGTCGGCGTACCCGAGATCGCCCACGGGAGCATCAACGCGCTCCTCGTGGAGCCGGACGGCTCGCTCTGGGCGGGCGGCGACGGGCTGGTGCGGGTGAAGGACGGCGTCGCGCTGGAGCGGTATGGCCCCGAGCGCCTCGGGGCGTCGGTCCTGACCCTGGAGCGGGACGGCGACGCCCTCTGGATCGGGATGGGAGAAGGCCTGGCCCGGCTCCGTGCCGGTGCGCTCACCCTCTTCTCCACCGCACAGGGCCTGCCCCGTGGCCAGGTGCGCGACGTCCAACAAACGGCGGACGGCTCGGTATGGGCGGCGATCTACGGGGGGGGGCTGGCGCGCATCCGGGCGGACCACGTCACGACGGTGGGCGTGGCGCAAGGGCTGTGCGAGGGAGTGGCGTCGCGCATCATCGAGGATGACGACGGGGTGTTCTGGATCAACGGGAATCGCGGCGTGTCGCGGATCCGTCGCAGTGAGCTGGAGGCGGTGGCCGACGGTCGGGCCAGGTCGGTGCGATGCGACCTCGTCGACACCGGCGAAGGCAACGGCAACGCCGGCCTCCGCGCCGACGATGGATCGCTGTGGTTTCCGACGGTGAACGGAGTCGCGCGGGTCAGCCCCGACCAGCTCCCGATCCGGACCCCGCCCGTGTCCAAGATCGAGTCCATCCGCCTCGACGATCGCCTGCTCGACGACGGCGATGTCGCCGGGCCCGGCCGCGGCGACCTCCTCGTCCAGTACACCGGCCTGGGGCTGGGGGACGGTCCGGGGGTCCTCTTCCAGACCCGCCTGGTGGGTCTGGAAGAGGACTGGCGTCCCACCACGGCCGACCGGCGCGCCCACTACGCCAACCTGAAGCCGGGCGCGTACCGGTTCGAGGTGCGGGCGCGGAGCCCCGGGAGCGCATGGGGTGAGCCTGCCGTGGCCTCCTTCTCGTTCCCGACGGTGTGGTACCAACGGCCCGCGCTGGCCGTGGCTGCCGCGATCGCGGCGGTGTTGCTCGGGGTGGGAGCGACACGGCTGCGGGTGCGTGACCTCGAGCAGCACACCCGCGCCCTCGAGGCCGAGATCGCCGACCGACGCCGCGCCGAAGCGGAGCTGGGCGAGCGCGAACGACACTACCGGACCCTGTTCCAACGAACGACCGACGGCCTCTTCGTGTACACCGAGGACGGACACCTCGTGGAGATGAACCCCGCGGCGATGGCGATGGTGGGATCGGAGGCGCTCACCATCCCCGAACCCACGTTCCTGGGGGAGCCGTACCGGGAGACGTTGCGCGCGCTGATCCGGACTGCCTCGACCGGGGACACGATGGGCTCCGTCGAGGCCACCCTGCATGGCCCCAAGGGCACGCTGGAGGTGGTCATGGAGGCCGCGCAGCTGGAACGAAACGGCGCTCCCGGCGCCCTGGTGAGCGTGCGGGACGTCACCGGCGTGCGGCAGGCCGAGCGGGAGCGGCAACGCCTCGAGGCCGAGCTCCAGCAGGTCCAGAAGCTGGAGGCCCTCGGTCAGTTGGCCGGGGGGATTGCCCATGACTTCAACAACCTCCTCACCGTCATCCGCATCCACGCGAACCTCCTGGGTGACGGGCTCGAAGGCGACGCCCTCTCCGACGTGAGCGCCATCACCGCCGCCGTCGATCGGGCGCAGGGGATGACCACCAAGCTCTTGGTCTTCGCCGGTCGCCGGGCCTCGAGTGCGCGGCTGGTGGACCTCCGGACCCAGGTCGACGCGACTCTCGCCGTCCTGAAGAGCGCCGTTCCGGCGGACATCCGGTTCGAGGTCCACCATCACGACCTGCCGCTGCAGGTCGACATGGACCCCATCCGCCTCGA
>JAYVAS010000398.1:0-3409 GCA_043750895.1 Pseudomonadota bacterium | reverse complement strand
AGATCCCCTCCCCCGTGCTGTCCGCGGTGAGGTCGTACTCGTCCTCTCCGCGCTCGTCCGAGGAGGTGCGGACGCTGACCCGATCGACGCTGTCGGCGTATTCGGCCAGGACCTCCACCCGCACCGTGTGAACGGTGCCGACGGGACCGCCGCCGGGATCGCAGGAGGCCGAGCCGAGCTCGACCTCGCCGGTGTTGCTGTGGAGCACGGTCGAAACCGCCGGAAGCAGCTCGCCCGACCCCACCTGCACCGTCAGCGCGTCATCGCTGGCGTTGTACTGCGTCCAACTCGTCTCCACCGTCTGGCAGCCGAGTAGGAGATGGACGAGTAGCGTCATCGATGCCTACGCCCCGGCTCGGGCGTGCTCCACCACCGCGGCGAACGCGGCGGGCTCGTTGAGCGCGAGGTCGGCCAGCATCTTGCGGTCGAGGCTCACGTTCGCCACCTTGAGCAGGTGGATGAACCGGCTGTAGGAGAGGCCCATGGGCGAGAGCGCCGCGTTGATGCGGACGATCCAGATGCCACGGAAATGCCGCTTCTTCTGCTTCCGGCCGGCGAACGCCGAGCGCTTGGCACGATCGACGTGCTCCATCGCCTGACGAAGCCGCTTGCGGCCGAGGAAGAAGCCCTTGGCGCGGGCGTAGAGACGCGTCTTGCGGACGCGAGAGAGTTTGGACCGCTTGATGCGTGCCATGAGGACCTCCTTGAGGGTGAGCCGCTTCCCAGCTTGATTGCGGTGGCGGTGGGGTCAGTGTTCGAAGTCCGAACCCTACTTATAGGGGATCAGGATCTTCACGTTCTTGTGATCGCAGGGCTTGATGTACCCGATCTTGCCGAGGCCGCGCTTCGTGTCCTTGGAGACGTGCTCCAGGCAGTGGCGCAGGCCGCGCTTCTTGTACTTGATCTTGCCGGTACCGGTGGTGCTGAAGCGCTTGGCGGCCGACTTGTTGGTCTTCATCTTGGGCATGTAAAGCTCCTAAATACCTTTCTTCTTGGTCGGCGCCAGCATCATGACCATCTGGCGACCGTCCATCCTGGGAAGCTGCTCGATCGTGGCGACCTCGGTGAGCAGCTCGGCGAACTTCTTGCACTGCGACTCGCCGATGTCCCGGTGGGCGATCTCGCGACCGCGGAACCGGACCGTGACCTTGACCTTGTCCCCTTCTTCGAGGAAGCGGCGCGCAGCGCGCTCCTTCACTTCGAAGTCGTGGTCGTCGGTCTTGGGGCGAATCTTGATCTCCTTGATCTCCACCACGGCCTGATTCTTGCGCGCCTGGGCGTCCTTCTTCTTCTTCTCGTACTTCAGTTTCCCGAAGTCCGTGATTCGGCAGACCGGTGGGCGCGCCATCGGCGCGACCTCGACCAGATCCAGACCCCGCTCCCGCGCCATGGCGAGAGCCTCTTCGGTGTAGAGTTCTCCGAGCTTCTCGCCCGCTTCGTCGATGACCAGCACCCGTGGGACACGGATACGTTCATTGACGCGCGGCTCGTTGCGCTCGGGGGGGGTTTGGGGGTCGCGACGCGAGGGTGGCCGCAATGAGTCTCCGGGAGGGGGGAAGGAGGAAGTGCCTGCCCGAAAGCAGGCCCCTTACGATGGTAGGCACGGGCGGGCTTGAACCGTCGACCCCCGCCGTGTCAGGGCGGTGCTCTTCCACTGAGCTACGTGCCTAAGGAGCGGCCCTATTAGTAGATGGATTCGCGAGCGTCAAGGAGCGCCCGTGCGAGAGATGCGCCGATCGTCATCGCGGCTTCCGCCGGGGTGGGCGTCGGGGCCGGGGCCCGCAGCCGGGCGAGGCTGGTGACGCCACCGTCGGTGATGCCGCACGGGGTGATGAGGTCGAAGCCACGAAGGCTGTTGGTGAGGTTCAGCGCGAAGCCGTGCATCGTGTGGCCGAGCTTGAAGTGCAGGCCGATCGCGGCCACCTTGTCCGATCCGACCCACACGCCCGGGTACCCCTCGCGGCGATCGGCGGCGACGCCCTGGGCGCGCAGCCAGGTGATCAGCACGTCCTCGACCACCCCGACCGTGCGCCGCACGCCGAGCGTCCGGGCGTCGAACATCGGGTATCCCACGAGCTGACCGGGCTCGTGGCAGGTGGCGAGGCCCCCCCGCTCGGTCTCCACGAGCGCGTAGCCGCCGTCGGCGATGGCGCCGGGATCGAGGTCGATGACGCCGCGCCGACCGGTGGTGATGACCGGCGGGTGTTCGAGCAACCACAGGGCCTCCCCCACCTCTCCCGCGATCAGGCGGTCACGCCAGATCCGCTGCGCCTCCAGGGCCTCCGCGTACGGCACGCAGCCCCTCCAGATCGGCGTCATCGCAGGTAGGTGCGGCTCTGGCGCCACGCCGTGAGCAGCTCCCCGGCCACCACCGAGCACGCCGCGGTCAACGGGACGGCCACCACCAACCCCCACACCCCGAGGAGGTTGCCGAACACGACCACCCCGACCATCACCACCATGGGGTGGAGACCGACCTTCTCCCCCACGATGCGCGGGGTGAGCAGGCTCCCCTCGATGAGCTGGCCCCCGACGAAGGTGCCGATGGCGCCGATGACGTGCCAATCGGCCCCGAACTTGAGCAGGGCGAGCACCGCCGCCAGCGCGCCGCCGATGGCCGTCCCCGCGTAGGGGATGACGAAGAGGGCGCCACCGAGCATGCCGATGACGATCGCGAGGTCGATGTCGCACAGCCAGAGGCCGAAGCTGTAGATGCACCCCAGGATGAAGCAGAGGGTGATCTGGCCCTGGACGAAGGCGAGGCTGCGCGCGTCGATCTCGGTCATGACCCGGCGGATCAGCGGCCGGTGGCGGGAGGGGACGAGCGCGTCCACCGTCGCGACGATGTGCGGCCAGTCGATACAGACGTAGAAGGTGAACAACGGCACGAGGGTCAGGGTCAGGACCGTGAGCAGGATCTGCATCCCCCCGCCCGCGACCCGCGACAGCACCGTCCCCACCACCTCGGAGGCATTGGGCACGGCCGCGACCCGCTTGAGGTACTCCGGGGCGACCGCGGCCAGCTCGTCCACGTCCAACGGGATGGGCACCCCGAGGCGGGCCTCGATCTCGGCCTTGTAGGGGGCGATGAGGACTTCGAGGTTCTTCAGGTACGGGACGACGTTCACCGCGAGCTCGCTGATCTGGTGCACCACCAGCGGCACCACCACCGCCACCAGCAGCACCACCGCGCTCAGCGCGCCCCCGAGGATCAGGGCGAAGCCGAGCTCCCGGGAGACCCCGCGTGCCTGCAGCCACTCGACGGGACGGTGGAGCATCCACCCCAGCACGGCCGAGGCGATGAGCACGGGGAGGATGGACCAGGTCGCGTAGAGCAACGCGCTGGCGAGCACGATCCCGGCGCCCACCCAGATGGCCGTGCTCCGCCAGGGAGAGGGCCGCTCCGGCC
>JAYVAS010000397.1:0-5074 GCA_043750895.1 Pseudomonadota bacterium | reverse complement strand
TGGCGCTCTCGATCATCCGGGCGCCCTTGTAGTTGGCGTTCTCCCCGAACACCGAGAAGCGGAAGTCGGCGGGCGCGGCCAGCCTCGCGCCGCGGAAGTCGGCGCCACCCTCGAAGACCGTCAGCGGAAAGGCCGCCTTCCGGCCCGCGATGGTGACGTCCTGGAAGTTGGCCTTGCCGAGGAAGACCGTCTCCCGCGTGGAGACGTCCTCGAAGCGGGAGCCGGGGAAGGCCTTGGACTTGTTGACGTCCCCTTCCCAGGTCTTGCCGACGTCGAAGTCGCCGAGCACGAAGCCGCTGATCACGAGCTGCCCGAGGTCCAGGTTGGGGATGCGCACGCGGCCGATCACACACTGCGAGAACTGCATCCGGCGCGGCAGGGTGGCGGGGTCGACGCCGGTGAGGTCCAGCTCTTCGATGTAGCAGTAGCGGAGCTTCTTGGTGTCGTCTCCGGCCTCCACCGCGCGCAGGCGGGGGAGGATGTCCTTCGCGGGGACCTTCTCGAGGTAGCGAGGTTCGCCCTTGGACGTGACGTAGATCACCTGATCGGTGGCGCCGGCCGCCACCGCCGCGGCCTTGGCACGGACGCGGGCCACGAGCTCCTCCACCAGCGCGTCCCGGCGGGGGTGCTGGGAGGCGATGCGGAGGACGAGGATGGTGTAGAGCACGTCCTTGTCGGCCGCGGTGCGGTAGCGGGCCTCGGCCTCGACGTCGTTGGCGAGAAGCTCGAGCACCAGCGCTTCGCGAAGCGTCTTCCCCATCTTCAGGTAGACGCCCAGCTCCTGCTTGTCGACCGCGGCCTCGAACAGCACCCGCGCCTCGTCGGCCTTGCCGGCCGCGAGGGCGACGCGTCCCGCCTCGGCGAGCGCGCGGGGATCGCTGGACAGGGGGGCCGTGGGCGCGGCCGGGTCGGCTGCGGGGGCAGCGGGGGCTGCGGGGGCTGCGGGAGCGGCGGTTGGGACGGGCGCCGGCTTCTCCTGCGCCCGTGGCGAGACGAGGCCGGCGATGGTCACCACCACCACCACGGACAACAAGAAACGTCGGTACCAGACCATGCCCGCGGACTCTACAGCGCGACCGGGCTCCGCGTCACGACCCACCCCTGATCACCCGACACGTCCGTGGAGGTGTCGGAGGCCGCCCACCACATGAGGTTCTCGGCACCGGTGCCGGCGCACTCGTCGGTGGACAGGGTGCCGTTGGCGTCGGCGTCGGCGCTGAGCGGGCAGGTGGGGGTGTCGGACAGCGGATCCGTCTCGGCGCCGTCCTTCGAGGTGGGGTGGAACAGGCCCATGAAGTGGAAGAGCTCGTGCGCGAGCAGCCGACCCATGAGCGCGGTGTCGCCGTCCACGAGGGGGATCACCGTCACCACCGCGCCCGACTTCGCGTTCCCGCCCATCCCGGCCGCGCCCGGGGGGCCGGCGGCCTGGCCCAGGATCGTGGCGCCATCGCTGTCGGTGATGGCGTTGACGAAGAAGATGGGGATGAGGCGCGCGTCGTCGGTGTTCGCCGTCTTCAGCAGCTGGGAGTACTCGGCGTCGCCGTCCACCGAGCTGTAGGTGTCCACGTCGCCGCCGAAGTCCTCGTAGGAGATGGTGCCGACGGTGATTCCGGCGCCCGCCCACAGGGAGGTGACCTCGTCGAGCGCGGCGGTGAGCGCGGCGTCGTCGTGGGCCGAGGTGGCGTTCAGACCGGTGGCGGCCTCGACGCCGACGAAGATGAGGTGCAGGTTGACCGTCGGGTCGCCGCTGGGCGGCTCGGTCCGGAACAGGGCCTGGCACGAGATCGTGGCGGCCTCGGTCGTATCCACGTAGACCCGGTAGGTGTAGGCCCCCGTGGTGAGGTCCAGATCGGGCGAGACCGGGAGCAGCATGGGGAGGAAGTCGTCCTGGACGCCGATGCGGAACGCCGTCGCCTCGGGGTCGTTCATGTCGTAGACCACCGACGCGTCGGGGGCGGTGATCGTCTCGGCGGTGGCGAGGGTGTCGGTGCCGTAGGGGCCACAGGCCACGATGGAGGAGACCGCGCCCTCGGGCACGTCGACCGGCACGTCCGCCCCGAAGCCGGTGTCGGTGGTGAAGGTGCCGAGGTCGATACGCTCGATGCCCTCGTCGTCGGTGGACTTTTCGCCCGGGCAGGCGGCGAGGATCAGGAGGGGGAGGGGCAGGAGGGCGTACTTCATTGGGCGTTCGCCTTCAGGAGACCCTGGACGGTGGACCGGACCATGGCGTTGGCGTCGGACGCTTCCATGGCGACGAGACGGGCGGTGATGGCCGGGGTGCGCGGGGCGTTGGCCAGCGCGCGCGCGGCCTGGGCGCGGACCTGGATGTCGGTGGCGGTGAGCCCCGGCTCGAGGTCGGTCAACGCGGCGTCGGGCCAGCCGGTGACGAGGCCGAAGGCCGCGGAGCGACGGAGGCCCGCGGGCGCGGCGTTGTCGGCCAGCGTGGTGATGAGGAAGGCATGGTGGGCATCGGTCGGGAAGGCGCCCAGCAGCACGGTGGCCCGCTCGCGGACGTGGGTGGCGACGCCGGGGGTCGCGGCCAGCGCGTACAGCTCGACCGACGCGTCGGTGCCGAGGGCGGCGATCTCTTCGGCGCGCGGCACATCCTCGTAGCCGGAGAGCAGGCCCAGCACGCGGGCGCGCAGGGCATCGTCGGCGTGGGCGGCGCTCGTCAGGCCGAGGCCCACGAGGAAGATCCAGGTTCGGTGCATTCCGTCTCTCCGAGTTCGCGGCGACGTATCGCCTCGGAGGGGCGGTCGTCATCTTTCGTCGAATGTGTCAGATCGGAGTCAGACCACCTCGGCTCCAGCGACGACGATAGGGTGTACGCCGACTCGGAGCACCCCATGGCCGGTACTGGCACCAAAGAAGACCCCTGGACCCTGAAGACCCCTCCCGGAACCGCCGACTACACCATGTACCGGGACGACACGGCGAGCCCGCCGATCATCGTCTGCATGGTCGGCACCACCAAGCTCACCTACCTCGCGCGCCTGCTCGAGGACGTGCCGGCGATGCTCCGGGCGCACGGTGACTGGATGCCGCTCGGCGCGGCGGACGAGCTGAAGGAGGCCGCGGCCGGGACGCTCGAAGCGTGGGGCCGTTCGGCGACGAACCCGGTGGGCGGCTGGTACGGCCAGCGGCGCGGCTACCGCGGGCGGTTCGGCATGTACGTCCCGCCGCTGTTGGAGGCGCTGGGCCTCGTCGAGCTCGAGCACAACCCGAAGAACAACCGGATCCGGGCGAAGTCGTAGTCTCCCGCAGTCAACGTCCGCCCCTCGGACAGCGCGCACTCCTGGGTGGGATCCCCGTAGCCGTCCGCGTCCGGGTAGGTGGTGAGGGGCTCGGGCAGCCGGTCTCGGGGTGGTCCCGGTGCGACCGCCGCCGCCGAAGGGGCCGGGCGCGGGGTCAGGGCGCGTTCCCGTCGATGGTGATGACGCCGAGGATGTTGGCGGTGCCGATCTGGCCGACGAGGGCGTTGGCGTCGGCGGTGGGGAGGCTGGAGTTGCCGGTGATGACGAGGTTGCCGTTGATCTGGCGGAGGGCGCCGAGGGAGGAGATGTCGGCGAGGCTGGGGTTGTCGGTGAGGGTGAGGTCCCCGTCGACGACCTGGAGGTCTTCGAGGCCGGCGAGGTCTTCGAGGCCGGTCTGGTCGAGGTTGAGCTCGGTGAAGGTGGTGTTGCCGGCCAGCGCGGTGATGTCGGTCAGGTTGGGGGTGTCGATGAGCTTGACCGCGCCGACGGAGACGGGCCCGAGGCCGTCGAGGGAGGTGAAGGAGTCGGAGTCGGCGACGTAGATCTTGCCAATGGCGGTGAGGGAGGCGGGGAGGGTGGTGAGGTCGTAGAGGGATTGGACGACGACGAAGGAAAGCAGAGTCGGCAAGGCGGCGATCGGGTCGAGGGGGCTGAGGTCGGTGATGGACCCGCCGTCGACATAGAACTCGTCGACCGAGACGAGTCGCGGCGCGCCCTCTAGGGACGTCGCCGCGTGGACCCCCAGGATGGGGACGCGCTCCAGGGAATCCAAGCCTGCCAGCGAGTCGACGCCCTCGACGTGAAGGAACTCGCCAACGGCACGCACCTCGTTCAACCCCTGCAACGTGGGCCTATTCCCGTAGGTCCTGACGATGTAGGCGTACCCGGCGATCTCGGTGACGTTGTCCAGCCCGGTGAAGTCGACGAGGGAGGGGTTGGAATGCACCAAAAGGTCCCCGTTGATCCGGGTGAGTCCTTCCAAGCCGTGCAGGTTGACGAGGTTGTCGGCGCCCCGAATCGTGACGTCTTCGCCAACGTGGCACAGGCACGACATCGGGCCAAAATCGACCAGGTCGCTGCTCGGGTCCGACGGGTCGACCCCCGTGTCTTCGACGAGTCCGAAGCGCGTCTGGATTCCCGACCAGGTGGCGCAGAACTCCCCGACGCGAGTGGGAGATCCCGCGTCGAAGTCACCATAGAACTCCACGTACAAATCCCCCTCCCCACACTCATCCCACCCGTCGCAGTCCGAATCCAGGCCATCGGAGAAGGTTTCCGCGGCGCTTGGGTTCAGCGTGGCGTCGGCATCGTCGCAGTCCCCGCCGGTGCCGGTGCGGCCCTTCGACAGCGCGCACTCCTCCACGCCCTGGGTGGGGTCCCCGTAGCCATCCCCGTCGGCGTCGGGGTAGGTGGTGAGGGGATCGGGGCAGCCGGTCTCGGTGGTGACGGTATCCGTGGTGACGGTGTCGGTGGGGGAGTCGGACGGGGAGTCGTGGGCGGACTCGGCGCCGGTGTCGGTGTCCGGAGTCCCGGTGTCGACCGGATCGGGCTTGCCGGTAGTGCAGGCGAGGAGGTGGACGAGGAGGGGGATCATGGGGTCCACGTCCCCTGCCGGTACACGAGCTTGAGGGGCTGAGTGGGATGTTCGGCCGTCGTCGGGTCGTCGTCTATCTGGCCGTATTGATAGAAGAGGTGGACGATCACGACGTGGTTGGCCTCGTCGTACTCGCACCAGACGCCCGGGTAGGCGGCTTGCTCGCTGGTGGTGTTGGCGGCCTGGTTGCCGGCGAAGGCGATCCATGCGGCCGGGTCGTCCGGGT
>JAYVAS010000396.1:0-4281 GCA_043750895.1 Pseudomonadota bacterium | reverse complement strand
CTCGATGCCGGGGTTCTCGCGCTTCCCGAAGTCCGGGTGGTTCTTCCAGATGAAGTCCGGGTGGCCCTTGCCCACGAAGGGCGTGATGGCACCACCGATGATGAACACGCGACGGGAGGACATGCGGCACCTCGAAACGAGACCGCCCTTCTAACCCGTGAGGCCCCGAAACGCTCCTAGGCGGTCTTACGCTCGGAGAGCAGGCGCTCCACCTCGGGGTGGATCTGGTACATCGTGATCACGGTGCCGAAGGTGTTCTTCCACTGTCGGACCCGCTCCCGGGACACGCCGAACTCTTCCGCCACCGCCTGACCGCTCTCGGCACGGCCGAGGGCGTCGAGCAGACGGCGGAACCGGGCCCGACCGTAGGTCTTGATGAAGTTGCGTGCGACCCGTTCGCGACTGCGGACGTTCGAGATTGGCATCTGATCTCCTGCGGTGATTCTGCGGCGTTGCCGGTCTCGGGGACCTGTTCCAGCGTGAGGTGTGAAAGCGCCTCACACCGGAAGTGTAGCAGACCCCGTTGACGTGTCAATCGCCGGGTCAAGAGTGAAAACCGGCTCGAAACCACCTCTACTACAGTTGTCCAGATGTTATGCCCTAAGTATCCATAACTCCACGGAGACGCCGCATCGGCGGAAGTGGTCGATCCACAGCCGTTGTTCATCTCGGAGCGAATCGCCCGGACCCTTCAGCTCCGCAAGAAAGCAGCCTTCTTCCAAGGTAGATGGCACAGCACCCGGAATTCTCACGGGGGACCCAGAAAAAATCAACAAATCCGGTAGACCGCGCGCCGCCTCCCACCCCTCCGTTGCGAGACGACCCAGGATCGCGGCTGCAATTCTCCCCGGAACCCGATCGGCGCGCGCCTGGACGGTCGGGCCGTCCACCAGCCCGGCCAGACGCTCTCCCGCCCAGCTTGCTGTCCACGGAGAGGGCCCTTCGTGGGTCAGGGCCTGGAGTCGGGCGTCGATTTCGGGGGCACGCCGCGCGTAGAAGCCGGGCTGTCCGACGTCCAGCGGTCCGCTCCGCCGGGCCGTGGGCAGCATCCCGGGGACGGGCGCGAAGTAGAGGTCCCGGAACACGAGGGCGTACAGGGACGTCCAGAACCAGTTCTCGGCGTGGAGCGCCTCCCGACCCGTTTCGGCGAGGAGCGCCACCATCGCCGGCTCGATCACCAGGTCACGCGCGCCCACCCGCCAGGTGGGTCGCCCTCCCGCGGGCCGACCGGCGGTGAGCTCCAGCGTGCGGGTTCGGGGCGTCGCGAGGGGCGGCACCGGTGGCCAGGCGAGGCCCACCTTGTTGCCCACCCGGCGTCCCGTGCGCGCGAGCGCCAGCGCGTCCACCCCGGTGGCCCGCGCGCAGACCGCCACGACCTCGGCGAGGCGCCCCTCCCGCTCCAACTGACGGGCCAGCGCCACCCGGACGGGCGCGCCCACGGCCAGGAGGCGGTTGAGGGTGTCGGCATCGGGACCGGCCTCGAGCACGGCGGCCACCGCGCGGCGCCACGGCGACCACCCCACCGCCGGGGGCCCGCGGAGGGCCAGGCGGAGCGGTTCGCCCGGGTCACTCCAATCGCCTCGCTGGGCCCGCTCCCAGGTGGTGAGCGTGCGGCGGTCGGTGAACAGTCCGGGGCCTCCGGTGGGCGGGTAGTCGGCCCAGCGCACCGCCCCGAGCCGCTCGGCGACGAGCAGGCTCCGGTCCATCCAGGGGACCTGGAAGTAGAAACGGTCCAGTCGAGAGAGGAGCGCCCGGTGACCCACCGCCACCACCGGCTCCGCGACCCACCGCGCGCCGGCGAGCCGGGCCTCGAGGTCGGCGCGGAGCCCGGACGTCGCCAGGCCCAGGCGCGCGCACGCGGCGCGGAGCGCGGGCACGTCGAAGGCTGGTCGGCAGCGATCGTGGGGGAGGACGGTGTGGACGAGGCCGGCGGCGGCGAGGCGGGTGATCGCGGCCCGGACGTCGAGCGCGTAGTCCAGCGCCGCGACCCGGTAGACCTCTCCCGTTCGCACCTGAAGACGGGCGTAGAGCTCCAGCGCCTCCGCGTCGAGCCCTTCGATCCGGTCGAGGACGACGGCCTCTCCGGCAGTGAGCAGGTGCCCCTCCCGCAGCCGCCCCACCCGAACCACCTCGAGAAGGTCGGCGCCCGGATGGGTCGAGGTCGGCGTCATCTGCCCACCGGGCTATTCCTCCGGATGGTCGTTCGCCGCACGAAGATTGTCGCCACCCTCGGCCCCGTCACCCGCACCGTCGAGGCGCTGACCGCGCTCCTCGAGGCGGGCGTCGACGTCTGCCGCATCAACTGCTCGCACGCCTCGGCCGACGGCATCCGGGAGGCGGTCTCCCGCGTACGACGCTGCGCGACCGCGCTCGGTCGCCCGGTCGGCATCCTCCTCGATCTCCAGGGCCCGAAGATCCGGACCGGGGACGTCCCGACCCCCATCGAGCTCGTCACCGGCGACGTCTTGACCGTGGTCATGGACGAAGACCTCGTCGCCGTTGGACGCCGCGTGGGCACGACCTACATCGGCATGGCCGCCGACGTCCACCCCGGCGACCGGGTGCTCTTCGCCGACGGCGCGCTTAGCGGCGTCGTGGCCGGCGTGCGCCGGGACCTGACCCCCGCCGAGGTCGACATCCGCATGGTCGACGGCGGCGCGCTGGGGTCCCACAAGGGCATCAACCTGCCGGGGGTCAACGTCTCCGCCCCCTGTCTCACCGAGAAGGACCTCGCCGACCTCGAAGTCGGCGTCCGGGCCGGCGTCGACTACGTCGCCCTCTCGTTCGTGCGCGAGGCCACCGACGTGCTGGCGCTCCGCGACGAGCTGACCCGACTCGGCGTGCCCGAGCTACCCATCATCGCCAAGATCGAGAAGCCCCAGGCCGTCGACAACATCGCCGACATCCTGCCGCTGGTCGAAGGCATCATGGTGGCGCGCGGGGACCTCGGCGTCGAGGTGCGGCTGGAGCGGGTCCCGATCATCCAGAAGGAGCTCATCGCGGCCGCCAACCGCGCCGGGGTCCTGGTCATCACCGCCACCCAGATGCTCGACTCGATGGAGCGCAACCCCAGCCCCACCCGCGCCGAGATCACCGACGTCGCCAATGCCATCATCGACGGCACCGACGCCATCATGCTCTCCGGCGAGACCTCCGTGGGCCGGTACCCCATGAAGGCGGTGGAGACCATGGATCGCATCGCCCGCGAGGCCGAGGGCAGCCGCTGGATGCAGCAGCACGTCGAGGAGGTCTCGGTGCTGGCCGGCCCCTCGCAGACGGTGGTGCGCGCCGCCTGTCACGCCGTGCGCGAGATCTCGCGGCCCCTGGTGGTGTTCACCTGGAGCGGGTCGACCGCCTTCCTGGCCGCCAAGTCCCGACCTCCCGGCCCCATCTACGCCCTCACCCCGCACCAGACCACCTACGACCGGCTCGCCCTGGCCTGGGGCGTGACGCCGCTGCTCTCCCCGAGTGTGGCGAGCACCGACGAGCTGATCGCGCTCGGGGAGCAGACCCTGCTCGACGCGGGCGTGATGGCCCGCGGCCAGGAGGTGGTGGTGCTCGCCGGCACCACGCCGATGAAGGGCGCGACCAACACGATGAAGGTGTATACCGTCGGCTCTTTGTAGACGTTGAACCTCGGTCGGTGAAATCCGATCGTCCCACCGTGCCGACGCTGGATCCGGCAAAGTTCACCCAATTCCGGATCTGTCGGATCCGGCAACGATGCCAGATCAGGACGGAGGCGCTCCGCTCGGGACCTGGGCCCACCGCGTAGTGATGGCTGCGGCGCCGTCCATCACGGAGGACCCGGCGGCGCTGAAGGCAGCCCTGGAGGCGCACACCGGGCGATAGTTGCGCTACCACGCCACGAAGACGTCGGCCGGCTGCTCCCCGATGACGTAGACCCCCGCTGGGGAACCGGCCACCGACGCCGTCTGTCCGCCCACGGTGCCGTAGTCCCCGCCGTTGAGCCAGCCCGCGGTCCCGTCGACCCAGGTACCGACCCGCGCGTCGTTGGCGTCCGACCGCGGTGCGTTGGCCGCGCTGACGGTCCGGAACCCCATGTAGACGGCCGAGACCTCGCCGGCCTCGGATACCGCCGGGTCAACGAACTTCCCGAGCGAGTCGAGCTTCGTGTCCGTCCAGGTGCGCCCTCCGTCGCGGCTCACGGTGAGCCACGCCGCGTTGGTGAGGTGGTAGCCCACGGCGAGGGTGTTGCCGGAGCCCTTCGACACCGCGATGGCGCCGTCGTAGCCGTCTCCCAGGTCGATCGCGGAGGTG
>JAYVAS010000395.1:0-3033 GCA_043750895.1 Pseudomonadota bacterium | reverse complement strand
GAGGTCGCCGACGGCCAGCTGCCGATGGCGCCCGGTGTGGGCGCCGAACCAGTCCGCGAGCACGAAGGCCGTCCCGGTGTTGCGCCAGGCGCCGATGGGCTCGGCGTCGCCCGGCACGTAGTAGCCGCCGCCGTTCGCGAACAGCGCGTCCAGCCGGCCGTCCCCGTCCACGTCCACCAGCGTGGTCTGGTTGGAGTAGCAGCCTGCGGTGGTGTCGACGCAGCCCTGCGCAGCGGGAGCCCAGGCGGGGGCGTCGACGAACAGCGGGTCGGCGCGCGTGAGGGCGGGGAGGAGCAACGGGAGCAGCATCGCGGGGAGTGTAGCCGCGCCGGACGCCACCGACCTTCGTGCTGCGCCCCGAGCCTGGCACGCAGCTTGCTAAGCTCCGTCCCCTGTGGAGGTCCGATGTTGTTCTTGGTTCTCGCTTCCTGTGCCCTCGAATGCAACCTGATGGGGTGGACCAACACCCTCACCCTGCACGTCTCGCGCGACGACGGCGGGGTCGTGGAGGCGCCGACCGGCACCGTGACCGTGGGCGACACCACCGTCGACTTCGACTGCGCCGTGGTCGCCGACGGCTACAGCTGCACCGACGCCGATGTCGTGATCAGCTTCCAGGGCGACGGCGCCGACGTGGACTACGAGGTCCACATGCCGATGTGGGTCGCCGCCGGCAACACCACGCCGGATTGGAACACCTCCGAGCCGAACGGCAAGGGCTGTGGCGAGCGGTATGACGGGGAGTTGGACGTGCTGTTGCTCGCCACCCCGTAGGTTAGCGAGCCACATGCCCTCCACCCCCCTCGACCCCGCCCTCGACCCCGCCCTCGACCCGCGTTCCCTCACCGCGGCCCAATGGCGCGCGCTGCTCCAGCCCATCGAGTACGCCATCCTGCGCGAATCGGCGACCGAGCGCCCCGAGACGGGACGGTACAACGAGGATCCCGGTCCAGGCGCCTTCCATTGCGCAGGCTGCGCCCAGCGGCTCTACGGCGCCGAGCACAAGTTCCACTCGGGCTGCGGCTGGCCCTCGTTCGTGCAGGAGGTCGAGAAGGGGGCGCTGGAGATCCACCGCGACACCTCCCACGGCATGGTCCGCACCGAGATGCGCTGTGCGCGGTGCGGCGGGCACATGGGCCACATCTTCGACGACGGGCCGCGGGCGCGCGGCGGGTTGCGCCACTGCGTGAACGGCTTCGCGATCCTCCACGTCCCGGCCGGCGCGGTCGTGGCCGACGTGTTCCGGGCCCACCGGGCGGGCTGACCCCTAGCGGACGACGGTGACCGGCCGGGTCGCGTGGCGCGCCACCCGCTCGCCCACCGACCCGATCAACCAGCGCGTCACCGCGCTCCCGCCGTGTGCCCCGAGCACGATCAGGTCGACCGCGAGCTCCTCGGCGACAGTGCAGATCACCTCGGCGGGGTGCCCGACATCGAGGCGCGTGACCACGTGCTCGTGGCCGAGCGCCGCTTCGATCTCGTTCATCACGTCCCGCGCCACGGCGAGATGCTCGGGCGACGGGCTCGGCCCGGTGTACGCGACGCCCTCCAGGATCGGGATGACCGACGCGGTGGGCGCCTCCAAGACCACCAGGACGGTCAGGCGGGTGGCGGAGCCGGCCACAAGCCGCCGCGCGAAGTCGGCCGCCTTGCGGGAGCCGGGAGAGCCGTCGACGGCGAGCAGGATGTGGTCGAGCATTTGCGCATTCTATGCACGGACGACACCCGGATCACCGCCACGCCGGAATCAACAGAACAGGAAGAGGAACAGGATCCCGGGGAGGATGCCGAGGATGAACCCGATCACGATGATCACGACCTCCACGCTCGTGTAGTCGCAATTCATGCCTACGTTGGCGCTGAGCGTGTCGACCTGCGCGGCGACCTCTCCCTGCGTGTTGGCCGCGCGGACCCCCGCCTCGAACCCATCGAGCTTCGCGTCGGCCGCCGCCAACCCGGGTTCGTCCGGGAAAGCGCGCCGCGCCTGATCGATCGCCTTGTGCCCGAGCCGCGTCTGCTGCAACGCCAGGCGCTTGGCCGCGGCCGGGCTCTCGGCCCCCGCGAGGCGGTCGCGGAAACCCCCGAGGGTGGCGTGCTGCGCCTCCGTGGGGCATTGCGATGGCGACGCGAACGCCGGACCGGCGAACAGCCCAAGGGAGAGGGCACAGAGTAGGATCGAACGGGAATTCATGGGGAACCTCGACTGACAAGACCGTAAGTCCCGATCGCCGGCAGATGGAACATTTCTTTACGGGCGCTCCCGTGGGCGCACCAGAACGAACGCCATCCCGCCGCTTGCGTGTAGACCCTTCCAGAGCCATCTTAGCCCATGCGTCGTCGAGACCTCCTGCGCGCCGCCGCCGCCGTAGGCGGGCTCTCGCTCGTGCCGGGACGCCGCGCGTGGGCCCAGAGTTGGGGCGAAGCCCCCGACAGCACCGCCGCCGGGCTGCTGCTGCCCGAGGGCGCGCGCGCCGAGAAGGTGCTCGAGCTCTTCCTCTACGGGGGGCTCGGCCCCTTCGAGAGCTTCTACGTGGTCGAGGAGTACGGTCGCCCCGACGACCCGCGCTACCCCGACGAGCAGTGGTACCTCTTCGAGAACAAGCACGCCCAGGCCGCGGGCGTCTGCGGGATCGACGACACCACGCTCCTCCCCTTCGCCACCGACGCCCTGGGCATGTCGGTCAAGCTCGGCCCCTGGCTCGCTCCGCTCCGCGCGCGGCCGGACATGCTGGCGCGGATGCGGATCCTCGTCCAACGCCACGACCTGGAGCCCCACGAGGCGGCGATCCCCCTCGCGCTCTCGGGGATGCGGCTGGGGTCCTCCCGGATGTGCGGCCTGGGCGCGCACGCTCAGCGCCACCACCTGGACCGCGACACCACCGGGCGTCGGGTCCCCTTCAGCTACGTCCTGTACCCGGACACCGAGATCTCGACCGACAACCTGCGCGCCGCCTCGGCGGTGGGGCTGCACCCCGGCTCCAGTCGCCCCCTCGACCTGCGCATCACCGCCGAGTCCCCCCTGCCCAGCCAGCT
>JAYVAS010000394.1:0-11776 GCA_043750895.1 Pseudomonadota bacterium | reverse complement strand
GGGAGCGCGTCCACCTTGAAAGGACCCGGGGCGAGCATCTCGGCGGGCCGGCGGTTGATCATGCGAAGATTCTACACGCCAACGGCGGGGACGGCCACGGGATCGGGTGTTGCGCCGCGTTGCCCGGTTTCGTCCGCGGACGCCCCGGGCGTGGCCGCTGGTTGCGCCGGGTTTCGTGAACCGCGCTCGGGGGCGTCCCCGGGACATCGGTGAGCACCCGGTCGCCAATTCCCCGGCCGGAAAGGACACCGATGCTCACCCTGCTCCCCCTCCTCCCCACAGCCTTCGCCCAGGACGTCCAGCTCACCGAGAGCACCTGGGTGTTCCACGGGGACCAGGCCCGCGCCTACGCCTCGCCCTCCTACACCCCCGTCGGAGACCTCAACGGCGACGGCTACGGCGACGCCGCCGTGGTCGTGGCCCGCAACGAGATGACCGAGAACGAGGTGTACGTCTACATGGGCGGGCCCGCGGGGCTGGACGAGTTCCCGAGCTGGACCCGCCACTACGAGAACAGCCCCCTGGGTGGCTTCCTCATCAACGGCGGCGACGTCAACGGCGACGGCTACAGCGACCTCGTGCTGACCGCCGGCTTCTCGAACGCCGCCGGCTTCGACGCCGGCCAGGTGGACCTGTTCCTGGGGAGCGCCGCCGGCCCCTCCGAGTCGGTCAACTGGTCGGTGACCGGCCCCGAGTACAGCGCCCTGGGCATCGCGACCGCGATCGGGGACGTCAACGCCGACGGTTACGCCGACATCCTCCTCGGCGCCGGCTACGACTACTCCTCGGGCCCGGAGGGGGGGTCGGCCTACCTCTACCTCGGGAGCGCCGTCGGACCAGGCCCCACGCCCGCCTGGAGCTACACCGTGACCCAGGAGCACACCGACTTCGGCTGGGGTGCGAGCTACCTGGGCGACGTGAACGGCGACGGCTACGGCGACGTCGCCATCGGCGCGCTCCTCTACGACAACGGCAACACCGACGAGGGGCGGGTGTACGTGTTCCACGGCCGGGCCAGCGGCCTTCGCACCACCCCGGCCCGCACGCTGGAGGTCAACCAGGACAACGCGTGGTTCGGCGCCGTCACCAAAGGCGCCGACGTGAACGGCGACGGGTACGGCGATCTGCTCACCGGGGCCTACGCCTACGACAACGGGTCGGTCGACGAGGGGCGCGCGTACGCCTGGTACGGCGGCCCCACCGGCATCCCCACCAGCCCGGCGTGGGTGGTCGACGGGAACCAGGAGGGCTGTCAGTTCGGGTCCTCCACCAACCCGGTCGGCGACGTGAACGGCGACGGCTACGCGGACGTCTTCTCGGCCGGCGCCGGCTGTTCCAGCGACGGCATCATGACGGACGGCGTCGGCGGGCTGTACCTCGGGAGCGAAGACGGCCTGTCCCCGTACGCGGCGCTCACCTTGAGCGGCGGTCAGGACAACGCCTGGTTCGGCTGGGCCGTCGGCGCCGGCGACGTGAACGGCGACGGGTACGACGACTTCCTGATCAGCGGGACCGACATCGACGACGGGGAGGAGGACGAGGGTGAGGTGCGGCTATACCTGGGCGGGGTACCGGAGACCCTGGACCTCGGCACCGAGGACACCGGGGGAGGGGGCATGATGGCCATGTTCGGACCCGAGGAGGACGTCCACACGGCGGGCGATCTGCTCCTGGACGAGGCGGACAGCGGCGGCGGCTGCAACACCGCCCCCGGTGGGGTGGAGCTGCTCAGCGCGCTGGTGGGGCTGGGCGGGATGCTCCTGCGGCGGCGTGCCCGGGTTTAGCCCTCGTCACGGACAGACCACCCCGCCGAACCCATCCTCGTTGTCCGCTTCATCACACTCGGCGTAGACCCCTGGGGATCGGCCGTCGCCCCCGTCCACCACTGCGATGAGGTCGTAGAGGGGGGTGGGGGCGCCGCGCACCTCGATACTCTCGGACGGGGACATCCACCCGGGATCCACTCCGCCCAGGAACAGCGCCGAGCCGAGCAGGACATCTCCCGCGTCGGTGACCCCATAGAGGTCGACCTGGATGTCCCCCTCCACCGCGACGGGGCCGTCGTTCCCGAGCTGCACCCACGCCACCAGCTCCCCTTCCGCGCAGCCGTCCACGCAGACGTCGACCAGCACGGGCCGGAGGTTGGCGCCGGGTGGAGGCGGCGGGCCGGCCCGAAAGTTGTTGTACGTGCGCCAGTTGGGGTCGGCCGTCGCGGGCAGCACGCCGAAGGTGGACACGTTGGTGATGCTGTAGTCGTGCGCGTTCCAAATCGGCGGGCCGGCCACGAAGCCGTCCCCGTCGTCCACCACCACCACCCCGCCGTACCCGCCGTCCGCGCGGTAGGCATAGCCGATCTCCACGTCACCATCGCCGTCCACGTCGGCGGCGGAAGCGTAGCCGCCACAGGTGTACCCGTACGGGTGTACCTGCTCCGCGAGGGTGGCTCCGGTACGCCCGTCGAGGATCCGGAGGTGCTCGGCGCTGTTGACCAGCACCTCCCACGCGCCGTCGCCGTCCAAATCATAGGCCGACGGCCCGTCGAACATGAAGCCGGCCTCCCCGGTGAACCGCCAGAGCACCGTGCCATCCCCGTCTACGGCGTAGACCCCGTCGATGACCCCCACCAGAATCTCCGGATCACCATCGCCGTCGATGTCGGCGATTGCCGGCGGCCCCGCCTGCAGCCCACCCAGGTCGGTTCGCCACAGGCGCGTGCCATCGGTGTCCTGGAGGGTGAGCCCGAGGGTGTTGCCGATGACGACCTCGCCCTCGGGATCGCCGTCGAAGTTACCGACCGCCGGGTAGCCGTCGTCCGGCCCCAACGCCCACAGCGTGTCGCCGTCGGCGTCGTAGACCGCGTTGCCCACCACCAGCTCGAGCCGTCCGTCGAGGTCCAGGTCGGCCGCCACGCTCATCGGGGTCTGCCCGCCGACCCCGGTTCCGAAGCCCGCGGTGCCGGAGCCCCGGAGCGCCCCGGTCTGTCCGTCCAGGATCATCCGGCCGAAGTAGACCTCCGGCAGCCCGTCCCCGTCCAGGTCCCCGGCCCCCGTCGCGCCGCACGCCGCCTTGATCGACGCATCCGCCGGGCCGACCCAGTAGACCGACCCGTCGGCGCCGTGCAGGGCCACGGTCTGCGTCAGGCCCGCGATGATCACCTCGGGAAAACCATCGCCGTCGAGGTCCCCGATGGCCGGCGTGGTCGACTCGAGCCCCGCCCCCCCGGCCACCGACCAGAGGAGGCGGCCGTCGTCCCCCGAGTAGACGTAGACCCCCTCCAGGTAGGGATCCACCACCACGTCGGGGATGTCCCCCTCGCCTACCACGCCGTCCCCGTCGTCGTCGGTGAGGTTCGCGAAGACGGGGGTGCCGGACGTGGCGCCGGGAAGCAACGAGAGCGTGGTCGAAAGCGACCAGGCGGGGGTCGCGCCCGTCCCATCGCACTCGGGGAGCAGGGGGATCGCGTAGCCCGGGAACACCTGATCGGGGCAGGCCTCGCCGGTGGTCCCTGTCTCGACGGAGGTGCTGTCGTCGTCGGTGTCGACCTCGGTGTCGACGGTGGAGCCGGTGTCGAAGCCGCCGTCCGGATCGTCACCGTCCGGCTTGATCTCCTGCTCGATCTGGCAGGCGACGAGGAGGAGCGGCAGGAGCATGGGCACAGCATGCCACGGGACCCGGCGGCCGACACCGGGATTCGGTAGGTCCGACGTGCCCACCAGCCGCCGTGCGAGGTCGGCCGACTCGCGCGGGTCGCCCTCGAGCCCCGGGGTCTCACCGAGGGTCGAACACCAACGTGGTGGGCGCGAGGGCGTCCGCCGAGCGGGCCCGCGACCGTTCGGCGCCGGTGTCCACGTCGCAAGAGACCAGCTCCCCCGCGCCGTCCTGCGGCTCGTTCCCGTACCAGACCCCGCCATCCCGGTCGAGGACGAGCCCCGCCGGCAGGTCGAGCACGCTCCCATCGACGAGCAGATCCGGGGCGCGCAAGGACTCCCCGGTCGCGGGGACGTCGAAGCGTGCCAGGACCGGGTTGGTCCAGTAGTTCACCCAGAGGCGCCCGTCCCCGTCGAAGCCGAGTCCGGTGGGGCCTCCCAATGCATGCGTTCCGGTCTCGTCCTCCCAGCCCCCGGCGAAGGCCTGCTCGGGCGCGACGGTGAGGGGGTCGGCGTAGACCCCGGCACCGACACCGACGCTGAGGACCTGGTCGCCGCCGAAGTCGGCGATCCACAGCCGGTCGTCTGGGCCCACCGCCATCGCGTCGGGCGCGACCATCCCCTCGACGATGATCCGTTGGGACGGCGCGGTGGGGAGCAGCCCCGTGCCGAGGAACCCGAGGGCTTGCTCGGGGCTGAACGCCCAGATCTCTGGTGTCCCGGCGTTGGTGTTGCGCATGAGCACCCAGAGTTGGTCCTTGTCGTCGAAGGTGAGTGCCACGATCTGCTCGCCATTGCCGAACAGCTCCCTGCCCAACTCCAGCGGCGTCACGCTGCCGTCGACGCCGCCCGGCGGGTAGACGAGCAGCCGCGAGTCGTAGGTCGGCGAGGTCGCGATCCAGAGGTTCCCCAACGGATCTACGGCGAGCCCGCGAAGGTCGTTGGAGAGGTCCACCTGGATGGTCAGCGCGGGGTCGACCGCGGTCCCGTCGAGGTCGTCGCCGTCGAAGCCGTAGGCGGCCTCGCCGCTCAGCACCCACAGCTTCTCGCTGGACGGCTGTAGCTCCCAGGTCCCGGCCCACTCCGCGACGTCGCCGTCGACGACACACACCTGCTGCACGGTCTGATCGAGCAGACCGAACGCCCGGCCCACGCGGCCCCCGGAGTCCACCGTGCCCCGGCGGGCAGCCAGCGTGTAGAGCCCCGCGGGGAGGTCGAGGCTGGCCCCCTCCTCCACCCGGGCGACGAAGGCGCCGTCAGCGCCGTACACGTCGAGGGCGGGGATCGTCTCCCAGCTCTCGGTCGGGAAGTTCAGGACGACCTGGAGGGTGCCGGAGCCCCCTTCGGCGCAGGTGAGGGTTTCGGTGACCGGACAGGCGAGGAGAGTGAAGAGAAGCATGGTGACTCCGAGGGTACACAGGTGGGACGACGGGGAACGGCGTTCCACGCGGTGTTCAGTGAATGGTCAGTCCCCACGGCAGTCCTCACGGCGAAAGGGGATCCCGGGTGCGGGACCCCCGTGGGCCGTGGTTGCGCCGGTCAGGTCAGCACAGCGTCCACACGTACACGAGGCGGGAGTCCTGGCCGACGTTGCCGGCCGAGTCGCGTACCGCCGCGGTGACGACGTGCTGCTCACCCCAGCAGGTGCCGTAGAGGCGCACCGTTCCACCGCTCACCGGCAACACCGATCCCTGGAGATCGGTGCGGTCGGTGGTCCAGCCCATGGATGAGGCCGGCAGCGTGCCGTCCTCGGCGTCCTCCGCCGTCGCCGAGACGCTGACGTCCACGTAGTAGAGCCCGAGGGTGGTGTCGTAGCCGGTGTAGAGGAAGCTGTTGGTGTCGGAGCTGCTGTCGGAGTCCGTGCTCGGGGTGGTGATCCGGACCTCGGGCGGATTGTCGTCGCAGGAGGAGACGACCAGGGTGACGGAGTCGGTGTCGACGGCGCCGCTGGCGTCGGTGACGGTCGCGGTGACGTAGTGGCTCCCCGCAGAGAAGGTCGCGTCCACCGTCGAGCCCGAGCCGAGCCGCGTGGCGCCATCGGTCCATACCACCGACGTCATGTCCCGGTCCGACTCGTCGCAGTCGACCCAGTCGGCGTACAGGTCCAGGCGCTCGCCGACACACAGGGACTGCGACGGGGTGCTGATGTCGATCGAGGGCGGGCTGTTCTCGATCGTGAGGAGCGACTCCGCGGTAGAGTTGGCACCAGCCGGGTCCGCGACGGTGAGGGAGATCAGGTGCGTGCCCGGTGTGAGGGCCACGGTGGTCACGGACGGGCTGTGAGAGAACACCCCGTCGCGGTCGCTGGTCCACTCGTAGGTGAACGCATCGTCGCCGACGTCGTCGTCGACCTCGGCGAACAGCGTGACGTCCTGGCATTCGTCCAGGCGACCGTCCGCGTCGTCGTGGGTGATCTGTACCCACGGGGCGACGTTGCCGAGGACGTCCCGCACCGCGGCGTCCACGTCCACCGCACGCAGCCCCCCTGTCCGCCGGTGGGAAGTGCGCGTGAGCACTTCGGTGAGTTGCTCGCTGCTGAGGGTGGGCTCCGCGGCGAGGAGCAGCGCCGCCGCCCCGGCGACGAACGGGGAAGCGAACGAGGTGCCGTCCACCATCTGGACCCCACCCGTGCCGTCGGTGGCAGACACGAGCACCGTGAACGGGCCGTAGAGGTCTACCGTGTCCCCGTAGTTGGAGTTGGTGTCCCGTCGATCGGCGTCCCACCGCTCTCCGCCGACGCAGTACACGCCGGTGACCTCGCATGGGTAGTAGAACGTGGACTCGGCACCGAACGCGCCGTCGTGGGCGGTGATGTCCATCCCCTCGTTGCCGGCCGCGGCCACCACCAGCGTGCCGCTGCCCGAACCGGCGTGGATCCAGTTCATCGGAGCGTACAGGAGCCACTGGAACGCCTCCGGCCACGCCACGCCCCAGGAGAGGTTGACCACCCGGGCCCCGTCGCGGTTGGCGGCGAACACCAGCTCGTGCCCATTGAGGAACCCGCTGTTGCTCTCGAAGAGGCGGAGGTCGGCGACTCCGGCGGCGACCCCCGCGGCGCCGAGCCCGTCATCGGCGGGCGACGCCACGATGCTCGCGACCATGGTGCCGTGGAAGCGCGCGGCCTCCTCGACGTTGTCGGTCGTCGCGAGCAGCGCGCCGCCGTAGTCACGGTCGGGTACGATCTCGTGGTCGATCACCGCGACGCGCACCGTCGTGTCGAGTCGACCCTCGAGCTCCAACGCCTGCCAGGCCCGGGTCACCCCGTAGTCGGCGGTGCTGTCGTTCGAGAGGTGAGGCCAGGAGAAGGCCTCGTCGCCGAAGTCGGTGGACCCTTCGGTGGAGGCGCCGTCGAGGAACGTCGAGGGGACAAGCCGAAAGTCGACGCTCACCGCGCGCCCTTCGTCGGCGAGCATCGCCGCGGTGGCGAGCGTGGCCAGTCCGCGCTCGGAGGAGACCGTCGCGCCGCCGTTGCCCTCCGGGATGAGAGACCGGAGGTCCGCTTCGACGTTGCCGGTGTCGAGGCCGTCCGGGAGGCGGAGCACCACGACCGCTTCGGCGTCGAATCCCAGGTCGGCGGGAACGGACCGGTAGACCTCCTCGGCGCCGAGGCGGCTGGCGAGCCCGCCGAGGGAGTCGGGGTCATCGACGAACACCAGCAGATCCCGTTCGGCGAAGTCCACGACGTTCGGGCCCATGGTGAGCCGCCCAACGTCGCGCTCACCGCCATCGTAGTCGGCCATGGTGGGGTCCTCGGGACCGAATGCCGGGTCCATGACCAGCGTGAGCGCGTCCTTGTTGCAGGCTTGAAGGAGGAGGAGGAAGTACATGGGAGACTCCAGCGAGCGTGGAAAGAACGCTCGGAGATAGAACGCAGGAGTCGCTGACCGCCGGCTGACCATCCACTGAACTCGACGGGTGGCACCGCCCCCCGGGCCCGTTATTGGGACCGTCGGAGAGCGTACCTTGCTGCAATTCGGCCCGTTCTGCATCGATCGGGAGTCTGCGGCGCTGACACGCCACGGGGTCACGGTTCCCGCGCAGCCGAAGGTCTTGGAGTTGCTGTTCTTTCTCACGGAGAACCCGGGCCGGATTTGGACCAAGGAGACCTTGCTCGCGCGGCTCTGGCCGGGATTGCGCGTCTCGGAGGACAGCCTCCACCAGCTCTTTCGAAAGGCGCGGAAGGCCCTGGACGATGACGCCGACGCGCCGATCTACATCGAGGCCGTGGCCCGGCGTGGCTGGCGCTTCAAGGGGTTGATCGCATCCCAGGGTCCCCCAGCGGGGACCACGGTCCAAACGTCGACGGATTTCCAGCCGCGGGAGGAGTTGGACGCGCTGCGCGACGCGGTTGCCGAAGCCCCCCTGGTTTGGGTGCATGGTCCGACCGGATGCGGGAAGACGCGGCTGGTACGCGAGGGGTTTCCGACAGCGCTCGTGGTCCCTCTCGAGTCGGCCCATACCGAGGTGGACCTCCTCCGCCTGGTCGCCCGTGCCCTCGGCGTTCCCCTGGAGGGGCCGCCGCCCCAGCGGTGGAGCGCGCTCCTGGGTCGCGCGCTTGCCGCGCGTGGAGAGGTCGTGCTGGTGTTGGACCACGCCGACGCCGTCGCAGAAGCGGTTGAGGGGTTGCTTCTCCCGTGGTGCGCCGGAGCGTCCGGGCTGCGGGTCGTGGTCACCTCGCGGCGCCGGGTCCCGGGCCGCGCGCGCGTGGTCCCCGTCGGGGTGCTTCCGCCGGCCCCTGCCCGCGCACTCTTCCTGGCCCGCGCCCGCGACGCCCGCCCTGACTTCATCCCCGACGAACACCTGGAAGCGGTGTTGGACCACCTCGGGGGCCTACCGCTCGCGATCGAACTCGCCGCCCGGCGGCTTCGCGTACTGGCGCTCGCCGACCTGGCGGCGCGCCTGGGCACGGCGATCGGCGTGTTGTCGGCGCCGGACGGGAACAGCCTGGCGGCGTCGCTCCAGGCCTCGTTGGACGCGCTCGGGCGGGCAGAGCGGAGGGTGTTCCTGGCCGCCACCGTCTTCCCGGGTCCCTTCCGCCTCGACGAGCTCGCCAGCCTGGTGGCCGACGACGCGCTGGACGCGCTGGACGCGTTGGACGCGCTGGTGGACGCCTCGCTGGTCAGTGGGCACCCCGACGCCTTCTTCGTGGTGGAGCCGGTGCGGACCCACGCGGCCGCGGTGCTCGGAGACCGAGACGACGCCTCGGCGCTGACTCGCCGTTGGGTGGAACAGGAGGTCCGGGCCGCCACCGCGTTGCTCCCAGGCTTCTTCCGGTGGGAGGCCGCGGCGCTCGCTGACCTCGCCGGGCGCGCCGATCGGCTGATGTGGGCGTGGCGCCGGAGCGAAGGGCGGCCGGTCGATCGGCTCGGCGCCGCGCGGGTCCTCGCGGCGGCCCTTCGTTACGGAGGGCCCTGGTCGGTCGCGCGCGACGCCCTCGAGGTGTCGATCGCGGAGCGGGTCGCCGACGGACCTGTCCCCGCCGACATCTGGGCGCTGCTCGGCGAGTACCGCATCCGCACCGGCGACGCCGCCGGCGGGCTCGACGCGCTCGACGTGGCCCTCGCGGACCCTCTCGCCGGCCCCACGCTTCGCGCGTACGCGGCGTTCCTCGCAGCCCGGGTCCGTCACGCCACGGGGCAATGGTCGCAGGCCCGCGCCCTCGCGGCTGAAGCGCTCGCCGCCGCAACCGAGGCCGAGAACCCAGCCCTGATCGCGCTCGCGCACGATGTCGCCGGGACCGCGGCCGCAGCCGAAGGGGACGAGCCCGGCATGCGCGCCCACTATGCCGCGGGTCTCGCCGCGTGCGCCGGGCCCCGATGGCGCCTCGCGTGCGGCCTCGTCACCCAGAACTTCGGGGCGTGTCTGGGTCGAATGGGCCACCATGACGAAGCCCTGATCACCTTCACCGCCGCGGTCGAGGACTTGCGCGACACCCCGTTTCCGCACCTGCTCGCGCAGCCCCTGGCGAACGTTGGCCTGGGGTTGAGCGCCGCCGGGCGCGGTCGGGAGGCCGAGCCGGCGCTGCGAGAGGCGGGCATCCTGGCGCGACGGCTCGGGGACGCGGTTTCGGACCGCGTCGTCAGCGGCACCCTCGGCGAGGTGCTGCTTTGGCGCGGAGCGCGAGACGAGGCCCGGACCTGGCTCGATCGGTCCGAAGGGCTCACCGACCTCGACGACGCGGACGGGCGGTCCGCCGTGGCCCGGCGCGCCGGGCTGCGAAGCTGGGCAGGTGGCTTCCGCGACCTCGCGCGGTCCCGGTTCACCACCGCGGCGGGGATGGGAAGTCCGGCGGTCCGCGCGGAGGCCGCCGCGCTGCTCGCCTCCATGGACGCCCCCCCTGATCACACGGGCGGGGACGACCGGTCGCGGTTCCTGGCCGGGCTCGGCCGGTAAGCGGAGAAGACGGCATCACCTCGGTGAAGGTCGAGGACCCCGACTTCGGCGAGGAGAACTTCGCGTTCGCCGGCGTTGCCGGCTACGGCGACAACGAGGTGTCCGACGGAGCGTGTACCTTCACCACGCATGCATGGGAGGTGGACGAAGTCTCTGGCGTGGTGCATCTGGAGGCAACCATCGAGGCGACGGTGGTGGTGGCGAACCGAGACACGCTCGCCGTGACCGGCGAGGAGCTGGACGTGGTCATCGAGGTCGACGCCACAGAAGACGTGACGCCGTTGGGGTGACCACCCCTCGCGGGGTCTGGGCCGGTTCACCGGTGCGGCAGGTCCAAGGCGCCGACCACCCGCCCCCGCGCGTCGCGCCACCGAACGCGCAGATCTCCGTCGGCCGTGACCTGTGCCACCCCGAAGTTGAACCAGCCCAGGGCCTCTTCGTAGGTCCGCACCGCGTCCTTGGACGCTGGTCCGTGGAAGAACAACTGCGCGGCTCCGAGGTCGTCCGCGAACTCCCGGTTGGGGAAGAGCCCGGCGTTGAGAGGCCCGGCGACGAGCTCGTGCATCACGAAATCGGGGCGCTCGGGGACGGGCCGGTAGCGCCAGGCGGCGGCGTAGTGCACGTCGGTGGTGACGAAGACGACGTTGTCGACGTCCGCGATCGCGTTGAGGATCCGCCGCAGCTCCGTCTGGTACCCCCCGACCCCGCCGACTGCGGACCAACCGTCGCGCGCCGTCACCGCGCCGGTGGGCGCCGCGAGGGGCACGCTGGACACCACCAACTTCCACGTGGCATTCGAGTTTCGGAGTGTGTCAATCAACCATCGTTCCTGTTCGGCACCCAACATGGACTTGGAGGCGTCGTCGGGCGCGGTGTTGGGTGACCGGTACGAACGGGTGTCCAGCACGATGAGCTCGATCGCCTCGCCCCACCGGATGGACCGGTGGAGGGACTCCGGCAGCGGGTTGAACTCCCGAAATGCCCGGAGGCCGATGGGGAGCAGGTGCTCTCCGTCGGTGTAGGGGGGCCGGGAGCGCACGTCGCCCTGGGGCCCGAAGTCGTTGACCACCTCGTGATCGTCCCAGACGGCGACGATCGGCGTGGTGGCGCGGAGCGCACGGTACCCGGGGTCGGCCAGGTTGTAGATCCAATCCTCGCGAAACACCGGTAGGGTCGCGGCGACGGGGGCCCCGGGAAGCTGGGCGTTGCCGAAACGCCCCGTGTCCGTACAGGCGGCGTCGGCGTAGATCATGTCGCCGAGCGCCAGGAACAGCTCGGGGCGGGCCTCCCGGATCGGGGTGAACACCGGGTACCCCAGGCTGGCATCGCGGCACACGTCCTGCCCCCCGAGATCGCCACCCCAGGCGATGGTGGTGGGGCGAAAGGTTTGGGGCTTCGGTGGGGTGCGGAAGGTGGCCGTGGACGACGTGCCAACCAGCCAAACCGTCCAATCCCGGTCGGGCTTGAGTCCGGTGACGAGGACCTGCCCGGCGCCGCCGCGTTCTGGATCCGCCACCAACGAGGCGACCACCCGCTTCTTGCCGCTGCTGAGCTCCACCTCGTAGGTCCCGGGCTGCTCCGGGTGCGCCCACACCAGGGCGGTGGACGCCGTGACGTCGCCGACGGTGAGGCCGAGATCCTGTGCCAACGCGTATCCGCAGAGCAGGAGCATGGGAGTCTCCTACCCTGCGGGAGCGGGGACGCCCACGATCCGTTGCAGCGCCGAGCCGACCACG
>JAYVAS010000393.1:0-4460 GCA_043750895.1 Pseudomonadota bacterium | reverse complement strand
GTCGGCCCGGTCGAAGAGGTGGTCTGGGCGTTTTGACTTGACCTGAGCCGCAGGCGTATCCGACGCCTCAGGGCGTCAGCGTGACGTCGTGGATGACCTGCCCGTCGCTGTCGATGTGCTCCACCTGCACGGTGCCCAATCCGGGATCGCAGGTGAAGCGGACCCAATTCCACGCGCTCGAGAGCCAGGTGTACTGCTCGTCGGCCGGGAAGTAGTCGACGAGCGGGTTCGGGAAGCTACCGGCGGGCCCGGTGAACACCTCCCACGCGTCTGCCCCCGGTCCCCCCGGCGCGTCCACCCGGGTCACGGCGCCGAAGTGGACGTCGCCGGTGACCCACACCACCCCGGCGATCCCGGCGTCGCGGATGTAGGTGAGGATCTCGGTGCGGTCTTCGGGGTGGCCGTCCCAGCGGTCGTCGATCTCCACCTGGTCGAAGAGCCGGGTCAGGTCGGTGATCGGCACCGAGTTCAGGATGATCTTGAACCGGGCGGTGGACGTCGCGAGCGCGTCGCGGAGCCACGCCATCTGCTCGGCGGAGATGTACCGGCCGTCGAGCCGCTCGGATCGGCAGTCCAGCACGAAGAGCTCGGCCGTGCTCCCCCACGAGAGGGTGCGCCAGATCCGGCCCGTGGGGCCGCCCTCCTGTGGGAGGGACTCGAGGTAGGTCGAGAGCGCCGCCGCGTATTGATCGTCGGTGACGCCCTGCATCGACCAGTTGTTGTCCACCTCGTGGTCGTCCCAGGTGGCGACCAGGCTGGTGGAGCCGAGCGCAGCGCGGACGGTGGGGCGGGCCAGGACCTCGGCCCAGTACCGCCGGTACTCCGCCACGGTGGTGGACCCGTCGGCGTAGACGGCGTCGCCGAGCAGCAGGAAGAAGTCCAGCGCGTCCGCGGCGACGTACCCCAGGCAGGGAAGGTCGGGATTCGCGTCGCCGAGGCAGCTCGTCGCGCCGAAGCGCAGGACGCGGGCCTCGGTGGCTGCGGTGCGGAGCCGGACGACGGCGGTGCGGCGCGTGTCGTCGGCATAGACGGCGAGGGCGTAGGCGGTGTCGGCGTCGAGGTCGTCGAGGGTGGCGGAGACGACGCCGTCGACCGGGGTCAGCGAACGGCGCGTGTGCTCCACCCAGTCGAGATCGTCGGCGGTCATCACCACCAGGGTGAGCGCCGGTTCGGCGGTGAGCACGGAGAGGACGGCCCCGGAGGTGGTCGCGTCGCCGACCCGGAGCCCGCTGGGAAACGCGGCGAGATCCTCCATGCCGGGTGCGCTCCACGGGTCAGGCTCGGGGCCGCGCGTCGGGGTGGGCAGGAGGCTGGCGGTGTCGTCTTTGCCCACGCCGCACCCCGGAAGGAGCGCGATCGTGGCCGAGCCGGCGGCGAGGAGCGTGCGACGGGTGACGGTCATCTGCCGGCGTTATCCGGGTCGGAAGAGCGGGACCTGTGCGCTCGGTGCCGCCCGGCCCGTCACATAGGCCCCCCGGCGGAAGGCGTGGACCTCGAGCTCGGCCGGATCGTCGGCGCTCACGTGGACGAGGCAGCCCGGCGAGACACCGTCCAGGTCGGCGGGGACCCGCACCACCTGCATCGGCCGCGTGGGGAGGTCCACGAACGTGGGGTGGAACGTCGCCCCCAGCTCCCAGGTGGCGTAGCCCTTGGTCTCGTGGCGCTCGGTGAAGGAGGTGCGCTCCGACGAGCCGGGAAACACGACCCGGGTTTGGCCGAGGTCGAGCGTCTGCCGGGTGTGGATGTGCCCGCACAACACCGCGCCCACGCGGGGCACCTGGCGCGCGGCCACCGTTTCGTCGTTGCCGCCGGGCCGGAAGGTGTAGCCGGGCACGTAGCACCCGTGGAAGGACTGGTGGCACACGAGGAGGTCGACGCCGGCGAAGGGAGCGGCCGCGGCGGCCCAGTCGTTCGCGCGCTTGAAGTACGGCACCACGGCGACGGCGACACCCGCGATCGACACCCGGGTGGGCTGGTCGACGATCTGCACGCCGGGGATCGGGGTCGGGAAGTGGGGGCCGAGGCCCCGGGCGTCGTGGTTCCCGGGGAGGAGCAGCACGGGGACGACCGAGGCGACGTCGGCGAACAGCGCGGCCGCGGCCACCACCGCTTTGGCGGGCGCGCGCGAGCGATCGAAGAGGTCCCCCGAGTGGACCACCAGGTCGACCTCCCCGCGTCGGGCCGGGGCGAGGGCGAGGGCCAGGGCGGCGAGGTGGTCGTCCGACCGGCGCCACCCGGGAGGCGCCCCCTGGTACCACCGGTCGATGCCGAGGTGGGTGTCGGTGACGTGGAGGAGCTTCACGGATCGGCCGGGTCGTCGAGGGACCAGTTCACGGGCGGCTCACCCCGTGTGCGCAGCCAGTCGTTGACCTTCGAGAACGGGCGCGATCCGAAGAAGCCGTTGTGCGCCGAGAGCGGGGACGGGTGGACCGAGCGGTGGATGTAGTGTTGCGCCGAATCGATCCGGGCCGCCTTCCGCTGGGCGGCGGCACCCCACAGGATGAACGCGATGCCGTGACGACGGGTGGCCAGCGCGTCGATGGCGGCGTCGGTGAAGGTCTCCCAGCCGCGACCCTGGTGCGCGTTGGCCTGGTGGGCGCGCACGGTGAGCACCGCGTTGAGGAGGAGTACGCCCTGGGCCGTCCAACGGCCGAGATCTCCGTGGGCGGGGCGCGGGTGGCCCAGGTCCGTCTGCAGCTCCTTGTGGATGTTCTGCAGCGAGGGGGGGACGGGCACGCCGCGCCGGACGGAGAAGCAGAGCCCGTGGGCCTGACCGGGGCCGTGGTACGGGTCCTGCCCGAGGATCACCACGCGGACCCGGTCGAAGGGGGTGCGATCGAAGGCGGCGAAGATCTCGCCGCCCGGCGGGTAGACGGGTCCGGCGGCGCGCTCGGCGACCAGGAAGGCGCGAAGCTCCGCCATGTACGGCTTGGCGAACTCCGGGCCCAGCTCCGCGAGCCACGACGCGTGCAATCGGGGGGTGGCGGGCGGATCGGCGGCCATCTCCGGTCACCGTAGCCCGGGAGCCGCCGACGCACGACGGATGCCCGACTCTCCAAATTCTCCATCGCACGCGGCGCGCGCCGACTAGGGTGTGAGGACGGCGCCGCCAATGGGAAGCTCTACAAGTAGCCCGAGGGGGATGTCCTCCCCCGAACGCGCTCAGCTCGACGGCTTCCGGCCCCGCGGCCACGCGTAGATGGTGTAGTCCTTGTTTCCGTGGCCATCGGCGATCGCCGCGTCCATCGCGGCGGCCACGGCGGGCAGGACGACGAGGCCGTCCGGGCCCTGCGCGTGCTGGAGCATCAGTCGGACGTCCTTGCGGGCCATCGTGAGCTCGAAGCTGGCCGGCATCTCCCCCTTTCGGGCGACGCGCATCGTCGAGGCCGGAAACAACCCGCCGAGATTGAAGACCTCGAAGAGGGCCAGGGACTCGGTGGAGTCTAGCCCGCCGGCGTCGCCGATGGCCAGCATGTCCCCCAACGACCCGACCATGGAGATCAGCACCGCGTTCCCCATGAGCTTGTAGACGGCGCTACGCTCGGGCGCCGCGCCCACCTCCCACACGCGCCCCGTCATGGGCGCGAGGAGGGCAACGAGCCCCGCCAGCTCTTCGGGCGGTCCGCCCACCATCATGATCCCCTGGGCCGACCGTGCGTTCGCGGGGCTCATGAACACGGGACAGTGGGTGTAGGCGATGCCATCGGCGCGGAGCCGGGCGTGCCGGGCCGCAACGGCGCTGGGCAGGTTGGTGGTGTGGTCCAGGAGGGGCGTCTGGGCGCCGAGGCCGGGACGCACCAGGTTGATGACGTGATCCACCGCGGCGTCGTCCGAGAGCACGAGGTGCACCCGGTCGGCCCCCTTGGCGGCCTCCGACGGCGTCAGGCAGGGGATCGCGCCCTTGGACGCGAGCGCCTCGGCGCGCGCCGCGGTGCGGTTCCAGACGCGAACAGTGTTTCCCTTGGTAAGCAGGTTCTCGACCATCCCCGAGCCGAGCAATCCGCAACCGAGCACGGCTACCGTGGACATTCACACTCCATCTTCGCCGAAGCACTAACCGGTCCGTGTGTCGAGATGCCCGCAACGAAGCGATTGCATCGACCCCCCTACTCAACCCTCAGAACGGTCATCATGCCGCCTTCCTCATGCTGGAGGAGGTGACAGTGCAGCATCCAGTCGCCGGGGTTGTCCGGGTTGAGCAGGAGGCGCAGCGTCGACCGGATCGGGACATTCACGGTGTCGGCGTACAGGGCGAACGATGGGGGGACGCCGTCGACAGAGAGCACTTCGAAGGGGTTGCCGTGGAGATGGAAAGGATGCTCGGTCGCCGACAGGTTGCGGACCTCGATGACCGTGGGCCGTCCGAGGGGCGCGGTCCAGACGGTCACGTCGGGGTACACCTCGCCGTTGATGAGCCAGGTCTCCCCGTCGGCGCCGCCCTCGAAGACGTAGGTGAGGTC
>JAYVAS010000392.1:0-12741 GCA_043750895.1 Pseudomonadota bacterium | reverse complement strand
TGAGCGGCCCTCAGGTAGCGGAGCGTCTGCTCCGCGACGGCCGCGAGCGCGACCGGATCGGTGACCACCGTCCCGGCGGGTGCCGGCGCGGCGACGAACCACGCCGAAGGCTCGATGGTCGCGCCGGTGGGCTGATCCTCGGGCCCGCGCAGCTCCCACGCGCCCGCCGCGTGCACGAGGCAAGCGGTCACGAAACGCAAGACCATTTGTCCGCCTAACCGCCCCGTCGCCCCTCCTGGACTGTGGGCCGAATGCCGTCCTGGACTTCACCAGGAACCTCCATGCAACGCCTACCCCTGATCCTGTTCACATCGCTGCTGGCCGGCTGCGACCTCATCGGCGAGCTGGCCGGCTACACCAACCCCACCGTCATGGCGGCCACGTTCCTGGGGGTCGAGGCCCCCGACGCCGAGCTGGTGGACCTCACCGGCACCAGCTTCGAGGGCGGTGCTGTCGCCACCGTGCTCCTCGCCGACGCGGCCGACCTCCAGGACGTCGCTTCGGCGGCCATCGTCGGCGCGAAGGTCGAGCTCAGCCTGGACGGGGCCGACTGGCGGTCATTCCGTGACGACGCCGACGGCAAGTACATCCTCGACGAGGGCCTGGACTACCGGGCAGGCATGGCCGTGTCGATCCGGGTGCGCGACGAAGGCGGGGAGCACGGCGCCGAGCTCGCGGCACCCGGAGCGTTGGACGTGGAGCTGGCGCCGGAGCTGGAAGCAGGTTCGGACATGGTGATCCGGACCGAGGCCCAAGACATCAGCCTGCTCGGCGTGGTGGTACTCGCGACGGACAGCGGCGAGGTCGTGTTCGACAACCGACCCATCAGTATCGAAGACGTGTACGACCTGACCCACGGCGGCGGTTCCCGGGCCATCGAGGTCCCGGGCGTCGTGTTCTCGCGCCCCGGCGGCTACATCGTCGGCGTGGCGGGACTGGCCGTCTCCAGGGAGTCCGATCTGGACAACCTCAACACCACCATCTCGGCGCTCACCGTCGGCACGATTCGGTTCTACCCGGTGCTGGTGCGCGGGTTGGAAGGCGAGGAGTAGGGCCTACCCGCGAAGTCCCCCGTCCCGAGCGGGGGACGCTCAGAAGGGCAGCCCCTGGGCGTCGGTCAGGAACCGCATCACCGGGACCATCGTGCGCCAGTCGGCCATCATCCGATCCACGAAGTCGGCGCGGCAGGCGTCCGCCTCGGTGTAGGTGCGGCCGTAGATGAAGTGCTTGCGCTTGAGGTCTTCGACGAGGGGGTGGTCGGCCGGGACGCCGGCGGGGGGACGCTTGTAGGCCTCCATCGGGTACGCGAGCCCGGGGAGGGGGGCGACGGCGGCGCGCCAGTCGTCCGGGCGCTCGAGGATCCGGGCGCGGATCTTGGTGGCCACCGCGGGCTCCGGCGCCCAGAGCCCGCCGGCCACGAATACGTCCTCGGGAGCGAGGTGGAGGTAGTAGCCGGGCGCGTGGGCGTCCTTCCCGGCCGCGTGGCGGAACTGGGCGGCGCCGTTGGTCTTGTAGGGGCTCTTGTCCTTCGAGAAGCGGGTGTCCCGGTAGATGCGGAACATCGACCCGCCGTTGGGCCGCGGGTCCACCTTGATGTGCGCCGAGAGCGCCGCCATGGGCGCCTGCACCGCACGGATGATGGCGAGGATCGGGTCCCGCACGTCCTGCTCGAAGCGGGCACGGTTCGCCTCGAACCAGGTCTTGTCGTTGTGGGCGGCGAGCTCGCGGAAGAAGCTGAAGTAGGTGGGGGTGAGCATCGGAGCAGAATTACCACACCGACCGGCGCCGGCCCCCCCCGTCCACCCCGACGGACGCGACCCCGACCCCCGCTCACTCCGGGATGTCGAGCCCGACGTAGACGTTCCGGTCCGGCCCCCCCGGCGGGGAGTCGTTGAGGAAGCGCGCCACCAGCCGCATCGCACCGTCGGCGCAGCCGGGGACGGGCGCCCGCACCCGCATGGCGGCGTGGGTCACCACCACGACGGGCGGGGCCTCGCAGGAGGGCTCCCAGGACAGCGCCACGTGCGCGCCCTCGTCCCCCGGTTCGTCCACGTCCAGCAGCACATCGGCGCGCCGCGCCTCCTCCACGCCCATCGGGCGGCTCGTCCAGGAGTGGGCGAAGTACAACCCGAAGCCACGTCCGGGCCAATAGCTGGTGGGGACCGGGCCCCGGGTCATCTGGAGGCTCCCGGGCGCTGCGTCCAGGGCCCAGTGGAGGTTGCGCGGCGCGGCGCGGACCAGGTCCAGTGCATCGGGCCAGCGCCCTTCGTCCGCCAGCGCGCGCGCGTACTGCCACCGGACCCACGGCTGGTCCGGCGTGGCCGCGTAGAGCGCGGCCCAACGGGCCCGGACGGTTTCGATGGGCGGGTTGTCGCCGGGGAGGCACCACCACAACGACTTCTGCGTTCCGAAGCGGAGGTCGGCGGTGCGCGTGTACACCTGGGTGATCCGCTCGGTCGGCACCGGAGGCTCCCCCCCGTTCACGCTCGACCGCACGCAGTCCACGCGCCCCTCGCCCGCGTACCGACCCGGGAGCGCGTCGGGGTTGCCCCCGATCGCGAGGTGCTCGGCCATCGCCCGGTCGACGAGCCCGTTGCTGTCGAACACCTGGATGTCGGGGAAGAGCGCGAGCATCCCGACGTCCCCGACCTGCACCCGGGCCCCCTCCGGGAGCGTCCACGCCATCCACTCCAGGTCGCCATCGAAGGGCGTCTCCAGGGTGAGCGCGGTGGCGAGGTCGGGGTGGATCACCGCACCCCAGTCGCGGCGGTGCAGCCCGTCGGCGCCGGGCCACCCCGGGAGCCACGCGGCGGCGGCCAGCGCCACGACCCCGGCGATAGGCACGAGCGGCCCGAACGGGCGGGCCGGCGCGGTGGCCAGCCAACCGGCCGCGGTGGCGAGCAGACCGGGGAGCAGCAGGCGGCTCATGCCCATCCAGTCGCCGGTCGCGTCCACGAGGACGACGGCGTGCAGGGCGAGAGGGGCGAGGACGAACGGCCAGTCACGGACGCGCGGGAGGCGGGAGGCGGCCAGCACCGCGACGATGACGCCGGAGGCGACGGCGAGGTCCCCGATGAGCTGCTCGGTCCCCCAGTCCATCGTGTGGTTCGCCACCACCTTGACCAGGTAGGGCGTCGGCCAGAAGTCGCCGAACCACGCCACGCGGGCGAGGTGCCAGCCCGCGCCGGCCAGGAGCGCGCCCAGCCCCAGCAGATCGCCGGGACGACGCCGGAGGTCCAGGAAACCGTCCGCGTCCACCCCCATGTCCCGCGCGCGCACCAGGGCGCCGAGGAGGAGGTAGGCCGTGCCCTCGGGGCGGGTCAGGGTGAGCGCGACGAGGATCCACATCCCCAAGCCCCAACGCCGGAAGATCGCCCACCACCCCGCCGCCGCGAGCAGCCCTGCCAGCGGCGTCTCGAGCCCGACCGCGGACCAGTAGGCCAGCGGAGCCCAGGTCGCCAGCGCGGCGACGAGCACGAAGCCGGCGAGGTTCCGCGGCGCGACCCGGTGGAACAGCGCGAGGATCGCCATGCCGCAGGCCAACGTCGTCGCCTTGGCCCACAAGCCGGGAGGCGCACCGAGCGCGACGGCGCCCCGGAGCCACACCACCCAACTGAAGTTCGAAAACCCCTCCACGCGCTCGCCCGTGTCCCAGGTGAGCGCGCCCGTGGTGGCCCACTCGCGCGCGTAGGCCAGGCTGATGAAGAAGTCGTCGAGCTGGCGCGGGAGCCAGGGCAGCGCGAGCGCGACGAGCAACGCGCAGGCAAACGGAAGGGCGGCACGCTGCATCGCCGGCATCCTATCTCCGTGGGAAGCGCGTGGATCAGCGCGCTGCCGCCAACGCGGCGATGGCCGCCTCGATCTCGGCATCGTCACACGCGGCGAAGCCCAGGCGGACGAAGGCGTTGGGTCCGCCCGTGATGTCGAGCGGTCCGCCCGCCTGGATGGCCACGTTGAGCGCCAGCGCCCGCTTCGCCCAGGCGGTGGTGTCCATCCCGGGAGCCTCGGCCCACAGCGCCATGCCGCCGCGCGGCACCGTGAAGCGCAGCGCCGGGAGGTGCTGCCGGAGCGCCGCCACCATGCTGTCGCGACGGGCCCGATAGACCCGCCGCAGACGATGGGTGTGGCGTTGCAGGTCCCCGTCCTCGATGAGCTGCGCCACCGCCTGCTCGACGAGGTGGTCCCCCTGCTGGTCCACCCATGATCGCAGGGCCACCACGCGCTGAATGACGTCGGGGTGGGCCACGACGTACCCGAGGCGCAGGCCGGGCGCGAGCGTCTTGGACATCGTCGCCACGTAGACCACCGCCCGCTCCGGGTCCCGCGCGGCGAGGGGCAGGATCGATGGCCCGTCGTAGTGGAACTCGAAGTCGTAGTCGTCTTCGATCACGATCAGTCGGTGTTCGTGCGCCAGCGCGAGCAACCGGGCCCGGCGGGCGGGCGAGAGGGTGACCGTCGTGGGGTACTGATGGTGGGGCGTGACCACCACCGCCCGCACCGGTCGACGTCGGCAGAGCTCGGCGAGGGCGTCGACGTCCATCCCTTCGCCGTCCACCCCGATCGGCGCCAGCTCGGCGCCCGCCCGCCGCAACGCCTCCCAGCCCGGCGGGTAGCCGGGGGTCTCGACCGCCACCACGTCGCCCGGTGCGAGCAGCGCGTGGGCGATGAGGTAGAGCCCCTGCTGGCTGCCGCGGACGACGCACAGGTCCTCGGTCGGGACGGTGATGCCGCGGGTGCGCGCCAGCATGCCGGTGAGCGCTTCGCGCAGCCTCACGTTGCCCTGCGGGTCCCCGTAGTCGAGCGCGCGACGTCCGCGTTGCCCCGACAGCGCGGACGCGTAGGCGCGGGCGAGCTCGCGGGTGGGCATGAGACGCACGTCGGGCACGCCCCCGAGCAACAGCCGCATGCCCGGCTGCCGCGGCAGCGGGCGCAGGATGGGCGGCGCGGGCGGCAACACGAACGGGGCGGGAGGTGGGACGGGGAGCCGCCGGGCGAGGGGTCGCGGGCGACCAGCCGCCACGACGACCCCACCGGTGCCGCGCACGTCCACCCACCCTTCCTGCCGGAGCACCTCGATCGCCGCCATCACCGTCTTCCGGTTCACGCCCAGCTCGGCCGCCAGCACCCGGGCCGACGTCAGGCGCTCCCCGGGGCGGAGGCGGCCCCGTTCGATGTCGGCGGCGATGGCCGCGGCGAGCGCGCGGTAGCGCGGGATGTCGCCGGCGGGTCCGGGCGCCAGGGCGAGGTGCCACGTACGCATTGGACCAGCAGTCTATCTGAAATCTGGACCATCCATTGACGCAGCAGCTGGGCCATCTTGAGTGCTCCAGAGGAACCCTCATGCTCTCAATCGCCTTGCCCGTCCTCCTCCTCGCCGGCTGCCCGGCTCCCGCCGAAACGGGCGACAGCGCCTCCGTGACCGACACGGACACCACCGACACCGACACCACCGACACCACCCCCCCGGCCGCGCCCTCGGTAGCGATGGCACTCGTGCCCGACACCATCATCCTGGGCGAGCCAGTCGACGTGGAGGTGACGGTGGAGAACTTCATCATCGTCGACCCCACCGCCCGCCCCGCACCCGAAGTGGTGGAGGGCGAGGGTCACTTCCACATCACGCTCGACGGGGAGTACCTCGTGGCGGGCTGGGAGTCCTCGGTGCGGATCCAGACGGTCGACTTCACCGTGGGCACCCACGACGTGGCGGTGACGCTCATGGACAGCGAGCACAACGAGATCGATCCGTCGGTCAGCGCGTCGGCGACGCTCACGGTGCAGTGACGGATCGGGGCGCGGCGCGGTCCCAGCCCCCCCCTTGCTCACCCCTTCTTCGCCCCGGCCGCTTTCTTTCCCGGCGGCTTCTTCACCTTCCCCGGCAGCCCGGCGGTGTGATCCAAGGCTTCGCGGGCCAGCGCCGCCAGGGTGTTGTCCGGGATGGCACCCAGCTCGACCCGCAGGTATTCCTTCCAGAGCCGGCCCTCCATGGGCTCGAAGATGGTGTACGGCGGCTGGGCGGCGAGGGCCGCAGCACGGGCCTCCCCGACCCGGATCACCAGCGACTGGGCGAAGGTGCCGAAGAACATGTTCCCATTCACGAACGCGCAGGGGTGACCGAACATCTGGCCCTTCACCGCCCGCGGATCAGTCGGGACGGCGTCGGTGTACCAGGCGACAGTGACAGCGTTGGGCTTCTCCATTGGGCCTCCGACGTCGAGAGTACCCCACCTTGGGGGGAGAGTGAGGACGGCCAGTCACCTTCCCTTCTCCCCCGGGACAGGTGTCGCGAAGCGCCGGATCAGGGGCCCGTGTCCCAGGGCCGCTGCGGTACGCTCTCGGGCATGTCCCCGCTCGCCCGCTCCCCCGTCGGCTGGTTCCCGGTCTTCGCCGTCTTTGCCGCGTGCACCGGCGCACCGGGCGCCCCATCGAAGTCCGACCCGACCGTCCCGTCCGGGACCGACACGCCCACCTGCGCCACCGGAGAGGTCTGGGACGGCGCCGCGTGCGTGCCCGAGCGCTGCGGCGCGGCGCCCTGGGGTGCGTCCGACGACGCCGACGTCTACGTGGATGCCGCGGCCGAGCCGGGCGGCGACGGCACGGCAACCGCCCCCTACACCACCCTCGCCGATGCGGTCGCCCGCGGCGGCACCGTCGTGATCGCCGCCGGCACCTACGCCGAAGCGCTCAGCCTGGACGACGACCACGATGACCTCGTGCTCCGGGGCCGCTGCCCCGAGCTGGTGGTCGTGGATGCGCAGGGCTTCGAGGACGGCACGCCGGTGATCAGCATCACCGCGGCGCGCCGGACCGGCATCGACCTCGGCGGGCTCACCCTCACCGGCGGCCCCGCCGGAGGGCTCCACGTCTTCGCGGGAACGGTCACCGGGAGCGACCTCGTGATCCGCGCCAACAGCCTCGCCGGCGTGGTGGCATGGGGCTCCGACGCGTCGCTGGAGCTCGAGGATGTCGTGGTCACCGAGGTCGACGCGCCACGCGGCGGCACCAGCGACGCTTTCGAGGTCGGGGACGGCGCCGACCTGATCCTCCGCCGCGCCGACGTGGACGGCGCCGAGCGCGAGCTGATCCTCGCCGTCGACGCCGGGACGGCGCTCACCCTCGAGGACGTGAGCTTCGGACCGCGCAGCGACGACCGGGGCGCCGCCGCGGTCGAGCTGCAGGACGGGGTCCAGGCGACCTTCACCCGGGTGCGCTTCGCCGAACAGGTGAACGCCGCCGTCGTGGCCATCGGCTCCGGCACCGAGGCCACGTTCACCGACGTGACCGTCACCGACACCCGCGCCGGCACCACCGACGTCGGGGTGGGCCTCAAAGCCCAGGAGCGCGCACGCATCACGGTGAACGGGGGGACCTTCCAGGGCAACGCCGAGCTGGACGCGGTGGCCCTCGACGACGGCGAACTGGTCCTCACCGGGACCACCCACCTCGGCCCCGGGGTGGCGATCCAAGCGCAGGACGGCGGGATCGCCGAGGCCTCGGCGCTCGTGGGCGAGGACGCCGATGGCAACGGCGCCGCCGCCATCGCGGGCACCCTGACGCTCACCGACGTGACGCTCCGGCGCACCGTGGACCCGGGCGACACCGTCGCGGCCGGCATCTTCGCATCAGAGGGCGGACAGGTGGACGCGACCCGCGTGACCGTCGACGGCGTACAGGGCATCGGGGTCACCGCCGAGTCCGGCGCCCACGTCACCCTGGTCGACAGCACCATCACCGCCACGGTCGTCGACGCCGACACCGGCGCCGGGGGCTTCGCGCTCAGGGCCTGGGACGGCGGCACGCTCGAAGCCTCCCGCGTCCACGTCGAGGCCGCGACCCGCATCGCCGCGGTGTCCTACGGGGCCGGGAGCCGCCTGGTGCTCGACGACGTCACCCTCGCCGACACCGCGTTCGACGCCGACGGCGCGCAGGCCGCGGGGGTGGTGGTGATGGAGCGCGCGTCGGTGACGGCCACCGACCTCGTCGTCGACGGCGCCGGTACCCACGGGCTCTACGTCGACGGCGCCGCCTCGTGGATGGAGCTCACGCGGGTACGGGTGACCGGGGTGCTGCCCGACCGGGACGGCGCGTACGGTCGGGGCATCGACGTGTACGGGCCGGCGCGCTTCACCGACGTCATCGTCGAGGACGCGCAGGAGGCCGGCGTGATCGTGTCGGGCGACGCCGGCGTGCTCGAAGCGACCGGGCTCACGGTGACGGGGGTCGCGGCGGGCACGGTCCAGACCACGGCGGTCGGGGTGGCCGTCGAGCGGGGCGCCACGTTCAGCGGCGCCACCGTGGACGTGGCCGAGGTGGCCGGTCCGGGTCTCTACGTCGCCGAAGCGGAGGCCACCTGCACCGGATGCAGCTTCACCGCGAACGGCTTCGCCGGGGTGGTGGTGAAGTCGGGGGAGCTGGACCTCACCGACGCGGTCATCCTCGACACCGAAGCGGACGCCTCTGCCGGCGGCGGGGTCGGACTCTGGGCCGGGAGCGCTGGCGATGGGGCCGCGACCAACACCGTCACCCTCGACGGGCTCACCGTCGCCGGACACGCCTACGCCTCCCTCTGGCTCGCCGCGCCCGGGGCGTACCGGGTCACCGGCTCGGACGTCGCGGGCAGCGCGGGCGTCGACGGCGCCGGGGTGCTGCACGGCAACGCGGTCTACGCCACCGGGGGCATCCCCCCCTGGGACGGCGCGTCGGGCCTCTACCTGGGCGGCACCTGGTTCCACGACGCAGTCGGGGTCGCGGTCCTGCTCGACGGCGCCGCGGCGACGCTCGACGACAACACCTGGAGCGGCAACGGCGTGGACCTCGTCCAGCAGCGCTGCGACGGGGTGGCGGCCGTGGACGGGATCGACGCGGTGCCGAACGCCGACGTCTGCCCGTCGACCGACCGGCTGATCGCCACGCTCAGCTACAGCATCACCCTCGAGGACGTGGCGGTGGGGGTGGAGTAGGCCGACCCCGCGCGCCTCTGCTTACGGCGCCTCCCCGGGAAGGATGTACGCGCATCCCGACAGGGCGACCGCGCCGGTGGCGGACGAGCCGGCCAGGAGGAAATCCTGCACGCCGTCGCCGGTCAGGTCGAAGACCCCGGAGCCGAGTCCGGTGCCGAGGTACGACGAGGTGGCGTCGCCCGCGAACCGGGCGAGGTCCGCGGGGTCTACCGTCCCGGACACCGGGCCGTAGGCGAGGTATACAATACCGGAGGACTCTCCGTGCGGGTCGGCGCCGAGCGCGCCCGCCAGGAAGTCGTCTACACCGTCCCCGTCAGCGTCCCCGGCGCTCGTCAACCGCATGCCTAGGCCGTCCTGGTAGCCTTCGCCGGTGATCGTCGCGTCGGCAAAGAGGGCATCGACGACGCCGACGAGGTTCGAGCCCGAGACCACCCAGACCTGACCGTTGCCCATCGGGCCCTCCGCGCCCGCTACGAGGTCGTGGCGCCCGTCGCCGTCGACATCCACGCGCTCCGCGACGCTGTCGGCGTTGTACCCGAGGTAGGACTCCCCGCTGTGGCCGACGAGGCTGGAGTCCGCGTCCGAGGACGCGAGGTTCCCCGCGAGGGGGCCATGGAACACCAGCACCGCGCCCATCCGCGGCACCGTGTCGGTGCCGTAGCCGGAGGCACCGACGGCGAGGTCGGCCACGCCGTCGCCGTTCAGGTCGCCGACGTCGGTCACCGTGCCCCCGACCAGCCACGCGCGGTCGCCGTAGACGTGGACGTCCGCGCTGGCGAGGCTCCCACCAGCGGAGGTCGCGTCGACCAGGTAGGCGCTCCCGCCGTTCGCGACGAAAAAGTCATTCATCGGAGCGCCGACGAGAAGGTCCGGAACGCCATCGCCAGTCAAGTCTGCGGCGGCCGACACGGCGTGTCCGGCCTGGTCCCCGACGGCCTGCCCAGTCCAACATGTACCGGCATCCAAATCGGTGGACCCGCTGTTGGCACCCGAGAACCGGCACACCGAACCGGCGACGTCGCCGATCCCTGCCGCCCCGACGACGAACTCGTCACCGCCGTCGCCGTCGAGGTCCGGGAGGTTCGCGAGGGCACCGCCTGCGAATCCGCGGGCCACGGTTCCGGCGATCGTGGCGACCGCCGCCGAGGAGAGGTCCTGGTCAGCGGTGATCGGCCCGCGGAGGAGGTAGACGACCCCCCCGTACTCGGCGGCCTCCCACGCGGAATACGCGCCTACCAACACATCGTCTTGGCCATCGCCGTCGAAGTCTCCTGCGGCCACGGCCCTACCTGCGTTGTCCCCCGCTTGGGCACCATTGAGACGGTAGCCGGCTGGCATCCGGGTCTCGCCGCTCCACCGCGCCGCAGGGGCGGGTTCGGCGTCGGTGTCCGTGTCCGCATCGGTGTCGGCGTCCGTATCCGTGTCCGAGTCCCCATCCGCATCGGTGTCCGCGTCGGTGTCGGTGTCGGCGTCGGTGTCGACGAACGGCGCATCGGCGACGCAGGTGCCGTCCTCGAGATGGGTACCGGCCCCACACTCCACGGGTTCGGCGCAGCCGGTGAAGAAAGCCGAAGAAAAGGCGAGGAGGCGCATGGTGACCCCGGAAGGCACCAGTCTACCATCCCACGGCCTCACCCACCGACCGCGACCGAACGGGCCGACAACGCCCGGATCCGCGCCGCGAGCGCCGCCTGCCCGTCCTCCCGCGCCGACGCCTCCAGCCGCGCCAGGCGCGCCTGGGCGTCGGGGTCGGCGTGCATGCCCGACGGGCTGGTACGCGCCGCCCACTCCTCCACCTGCACCGCGACCGCCTCCCAGTCCCCCGACCGCGCGCCGAGCTCGGCGAGACCGAGCCACGCCAGGGCGATCAGCGCGTACCGACCGGGCGCCCGCGTACGCGCCACGATGGCCGCGAGCCGCCGCGCCGCCTCGGAGTATTGCCCGCGGTCGAGCAACAACAACGCGAGGCCGACGGCGACCGAGTCGGCCGCGCTCGCGCCGGGGCCCAGCGTCGTCTCCAACTCTCGCAATCGGACCTCGGCCTCCTCCCAGTGACCCGCACGCCGCGCGAGCTCGGCCAGGGCGATGCGGGCGTGGGTCTCCCGCACCCGCGAGCCGATGGCCGCGAAGCCGGCCTGCGCCTCGAGCGCCAACGCCCGGGACCGCTCCAGATCCCCGGCCCGCCCCTCGATGGACGCCCACAACAACAGCGTGTTGGGACGCGCGGCCGGCGCACCCGACGCCTCGGCCAGCGCCAGCGCCCGTGCGATCTCGACCCGCGCCCGGACCGGATTTCCCTGCATGCCGAGCACCGCCGCCTGCACCCGCACCACGTCGGAGAGGCCCTCGAGGTGCCCGGCGTCGGTGTAGGCGCGCTCTGCCCGCGCCAGCCACCACGCGACCACCGGGGCGTCCCCGGCGGCACGCGCCGCCTCGGCCCGCATCCACGCGGCGTCGCCGGCGTCCCGCGCCAGGCCCAGTCGATCGGCGAGGGCCCACCCCCGCTCGGCGATCACCGCCGAACTGCCCGGCTCTCCCCGCAACTGCTGGACCCACGCGGTGAGGGTCCACACCGCGGGCAGCCGCGGGTCGGCATCGCCTCCGGCCAGACGCGCGGCGTGGTCGGCGTCCACGAGCAGCGCGTCGGCGATGTCGAGCTCCATCCCCAAACGCGCCAGCTCCGCGCCCCGGCGGAGCGGCTCCACCGCGTCGTCCCAGCGCTCGGCCCGGTACAGGTGCCGACCGATCCGCGCCGGCGCCGCGCCGAGCCCGATCAGGGCGTCCGCGGCCCGCGACTGGGCCGCCAACCACCGTCCCGCGCGGGCGGCCTCCTGCTCCAGGCTGTCACGCAGCAGTCCGTGCGCGAGCTCCATGCCGTCGGGCGTCGGCCGCGCCAGTCCCGTCGCCACCAGCGTCGCCTCGGCGTCGGCGTCGAGCCCCACCGCCCGCCACTCCCCCGCCGGCGCCGACCGACCCAGGGCGGCGACCGCCTCGAGCGCGGCGCGTTGTCCGGGCGAGAGCCCGAGCCGAGATACCCGCCCCTGCCAGAGGGCGTGGATGCCGTCGGGGATCTCCAACGCCGGGGCGTCGGCGGGGCGGATGTAGCCCTGGGCGCTCGGCACCAACGCCCCGCGCCGGATCCAGTCGCCGACCAGCTCGACCGCGAACAAGGGGTGGCCGTCGGTGCGGTCCACCACCCGCCGCACGAGCTCCGGGGCGAGGTTGACCAGCGCGTCCACCAGCCGCGCCTGGCCGTCCGCGCCCAGGTGCCCGATGGTGACGGTCTCGGTCGCGGGATGGTCCCGGAGCGCGGCGAGCTCGCGCGGCACCGCCTCGTCGCTCCGCACCGTCGCGACCACCAGGCCCGGCGCGCCCTCCGGCTCCTCCAGCCAGCCGGTGGCCCACTGGATCGTGTCGGCGCCCCACTGGAGGTCGTCCAGCCAGATCACCGACGGCGCCTCGCCCAGCGCCCGCGTCACCGCCCGGTGCCGGTCGTCCCGGGGCAGCGGCACGTCGCCGACGAGCAGATCGAGCAGATCGGGGTCGGGCCGACCGTGGACGTGGGCGAGGTGCCGGGTCAGCCGCGCCCGGTCCAGGCCCCCCGCTCGCCAGGCACGGAGCAGCATGCCGACCAGCCCGTCCTGAGCTCCCGGCGTGGCCCCATGGGTGGCCCGCCAGGGCGTCGCGACCCCCAGCTCGGCCACGGCCTCCACCAGCCACCGCGCGAGCCGGCTCTTCCCGACCCCCGCCGGTCCTTCGAGGATCACCACCCGCCGCTGGG
>JAYVAS010000391.1:0-4675 GCA_043750895.1 Pseudomonadota bacterium | reverse complement strand
CTCGCGCCCCGGGCATCTCTGCGGTAGCCTCACCGTCGGAGGGCCCCTGATGCTCGTCGTACTGCTGCTCGCTTGCACCGAAGACAAAGTCGCGGACCCCGGAACCGACCCGGTGGTGGAGGAGGGCGTCACCTATTGGCGCGACGCGCGCCCGGTCATCGACGCGAACTGCGCCCGCTGCCACACCAGCAACGGCATCGCGACCTCCTTCGACGACCCCGCCACGGTCCAGGCCCTCGCGCCCACCATCGCGGCGTACACCGCCGCGGGGACCATGCCGCCCCCCGCGCCGAACCCGGAGTGCCGCGACTACACCGACAGCGAGAAGTACACCCTCACCGACGAAGAGCAGGCCGTGCTGCAGGCCTGGGCCGACGCCGGGGCGCCGCTGGGCGACGAGGCCGACGCCGTGCAGCCCGAGCCCCCGGTGACCCTCGCCCCCTTCGACCTCGAGCTCTGGGGCGCGGCCCCCTACACCCCGAGCTTCCACGAGGACGGCACCAACGACTACCGGTGTTTCCTGCTCGACGTCGGCAACGACGAAGCGCTCTACGTCACCGGGGTCGAGCCCCTGGTGGACAACGACAGCATCGTGCACCACGTGGTGCTCTTCGAGGTCGACGAGGGGGAGTACAACACCGACACCGACCCCCACCTCGGCTTCAGCTGCGACGGCTTCGGCGAGTCGGGGTGGGACTTCGTGACCGGCTGGGCGCCCGGCGGGGGACCGGTGTCGCTGCCCGAGGGCTACGGCATCAAGCTGAAGAAGGAAGCCCAGCTCGTCCTTCAGATGCACTACTACAACAGCTACGACGGCGCCGATCTGGCGGCCGACCAGAGCGGCTACGGCCTGATCACCGCGGAGGAGGTCGAGCAGCGGGTGTACGTCTACCCGCTTGGCACCTACGAATTCACCATCCCCGCCGGGGACGCCGACTACGAGAGCCCGATGCTGGTACCGTGGGACGCCCGCTACGGAGAGATCGAGATCCTCGGGGTGTTCCCTCACATGCACCAGCTCGGCAGCGGCTTCGACATGTACGTCGCCCACCCCGACGGCACGCAGACCTGCCTCGCCGACCTCGACGGCTGGGACTTCCACAACCAGATCTCGGCCCTCTACTACGAGCCCGCGCCGGTGGTCGGCGGCGATGCCCTCTACCTGAACTGCCGGTACGACAACAGCGCGTCGAACCCCAACCAGTTCAACGACCCGCCCGAGGACGTGGGCTGGGGCGAAGGCACCGAGGAAGAGATGTGCTTCGGCTTCACCTACGGCGCCGCCGTCGACTGACGGTCGCCGGGGTGCCGGCCACGGCGCGTGCCGAGCCGATCAGCCGTACATGTCGCAGGTGTCGGTGGTGGGGACGTCGATGGTCTCGGACTGGGCGCCGTGCACGAGGGTGTAGGTGCCCAGCGGCAGGGGGCCGACCGTGCAGTTCGCGGTGGGGAGGCCGCAGTCGTCGGTGCAGGTGACGTCCCCGGTCTGGCTCTCGACCACGAATTCGCTGGTCACCGTGATGGTGGTCCCGTCCAGCGTGGCCGAGCACGTGCCGGAGAGGAGGGTGTCGCAGCTGCTCGACAGGCACAGGTTGGGGTCGACCGTGATCACGCCGTCGCTGTCGGCGGTGGGGGCTTCTAGGCAGACGGAGCCCTGGTCGGTGGTGGTGATGGTCTCGGTGCCCGGCGTATTTACGGACGGGCAACCGGCGAGGAGGGTGAGGAAGAGGAGGGGCATGGGTAAGGCTCCGGCAAGAGAGAATGCACGTTCCGTGCCGTGACGCGGGTGCGCCTGGCGCGCTAGACGTGCAGCATGTCCGAAACCGTGCTCACCCGCCTCGCCGAGTTCGCCCCCACCGACAACACCCCTCGGCTGGTCAGCGCCGTCTTCTCGGTGGTCCCCGGGGTCGCGCCCATGCTGCACTACCCGGCCATGCCGACGGTGTGCGCCGCCCTGGGCGGAACGGCCGCCAACATGGACGCCCTCACCGGCCACCTCAACGACGACGCGGTGTTGGACATCCTGTGGATGTCCGGCCTGGTGGACACCGGGGACCGCGGCTACGCGGTGGTGACCGGGATGTCGTCCGCGATCAAGCTCTTCTTCGGCGGGGGTCCGAAGGCCGGGGCGCTGGACACCGACACCCAGCAGCGGAACGACGCGGTGCTCAAGGCCATCGCCCTCGCCTACATGGCGTGGAAGGCCACCCCCGCCAGCATCGGCAAGTTCCCCCAGTTCCCGGCGGGCCGCGCGCTCCTGACCTGGTACGCCGCGATCGAGATCGCCCTCCCGTTCGCGGACAACGCCGCGATGGCGGGCGGCAACTTCTTCTCCAACCTGTTGGACAAGCACGGCGCCGACCAGATGAAGCGTTTCTCCAGCCTGCTCGGCGGCAAAGCCGGCGAAGGGGTGCCGGGGGCCCTGGCCGCCCTGACCGGTCCGATCAACGCGACGTTGCAGTCGGTCCAGCCGCACGCGGCGAAGATCGCCGCCACCGCGAAGCAGTACCTCCCCAGCGCGATGTCGGCCGCCGACGTCTCGGCGGGCGTGCTCGCCACCGCGGCGGACGTCATGCCGGTCTACCGCTACCTGGGCGCCCGGCTCGCCGCCGAGGCGGTGGTCGCGCGGGTGTTGATGCCGGACTGAGCTGCGGCGGGCCGAGGTCCGCGGGGCGGCGGGACGGTCAGACCGACTTCAGGCGCCGGCGCCGCGAGGCGCACCCGACGAGCGCGATTCCGCCGAGAATCATCGGGAGGCCGCCCGGACTCGTGCGGCACCCGCAGCCTTCACCCGCCTCGGCGAGGACCACGCCGTCCGTCGTGCCGGGGGGAAGGAACTGCACGTCGATCGGCAGGCACGTCGGCACGTCGCACCCTTCGACCGGGGAGCACGCCGACACCACGTAGTTCTCGTAGGTGGCGTAGGTATGCTCGATCGTCAGGCCCACCCCCGTGCTGCCATCGCCGAAGTCCCAGGTGACGTCCCCGCCCTGGGGGGATTCCGCGGAGCAGGCGATCGTCCGGAGGCCGGAGTCCCACGCGCAGGTGGCCCGGATCGCTGTGCCGTAGAGCTCGGTGATGCCGAGCGCGTCGTCCTCCCCCAGGCTGCTGATCTCCGTCGAGCAAGGCTCGGGCTCGATCCCCATGGAGCCCAACTCCTCTCTCGCGTCGCAGTAGTTCCCAGAGCAGTTTTCGTCCAAACCGGCGACGAACCCGATGGCCTGGATGACGGACGCCTGAAAGGACCAGGCGTCGGAGCAGGCTCCGGCGTCGATGGCAGCGTCGGTCATCCAAGTCGCGCCCACCGACATATGCACGTCGGCTTCCACGACGACCTGGTATTCGCTGCCGTTGCGCGTCTCCGGCGGGAGGTCGTAATCCGCTCTCCGGGACACCCAGGCCGGCGGGTCCCCCTCGTCGATGTCCACGAATCGTAGCGCGCTGACGCCGTCCCCCGACACCAATTCGCTGTCCTCCCCCTCTTGGAAGGTCACTGAGAACGAGGTGCAGGCGGCCTCCGACCAGGCCAAGGCGGCGGCGTCCAACGCGGAGACGGTCTCCTCGTGGGACATCCCCGAAGGGAGCCCGGCCCAATCCAAGACCACTGGGAGGTTTCCCGTCGACCAGACGGCGCCCGAGGTTTCGAAGGCGAGGGAGGCGGAGAGGAGGACGAGCATCATGGCTCGGCGACCGGGCAGGACCAGACGAACTCGATGTGGTCTTCGGGGATGCCGTCCGGGGGGTCCGCGGCCTGATTGGAGCCATCAACAACCACGACGCACGCGTAGGGCCATTCGTGGGTGCAGTCGTACGTCTCAACGCTGTCAAGCACGCCGTCCCCTTCCCTGTCGATCGTCCGACCAGTCAGCACATGGGCGGCGTCGCTCCACGTGCTCTCGATGCGGCGGTTCACGGCCCCACCCACCTCAGGGGTCTCGACCTCGACCACCGTCCGCCCGTGCTCGTCGTACTCGTAGAGGTAATAGACGGGGGCGTCCCCGTAGTCTTCGAAGGTGTACATGGCGAGGTCCCCTGCGGCGTCGTACTCCCAGGTGTGGGCGTGGTCGAAGACCATCTGCCACCACCACTCCTCCCTCACCAGCTTCCCGAGCTCCCACGAAAACGAAGCGTGCTCGACCCAGTCATCCTCCGGTTCGTCGACATCCACCCAATTGAACGTGCTCATCACGACCTGCTCCCCCTCGTACAGGTGGGTCGCCTCGAACGTCGAACCGGCTTCGATGAAGCCTTCGTCGAGGTGGCCCTGGCCGTGGGACCCGGAAACGGGCTGGCCGCGCTCGCATTCGTTCTCGTAGCGCTCGCCAAGGCCCGAGGAAAAATCCTCGATCTGCTCGGTGAGCAGGCAGCCCTCGCCGTCGTACTCCCGCTCCCAGGAATAGTAGAGATCTTCCCAGTAGTAGACGTAGTAGGCCACCAGGCGCTCCTCCGCGTCGTAGGCCTGGACGATCTGGCCGAAGGGCTCCTCCCCGGCGACGACCTCGCCCGCCTCATCAACCTCCAGGTAGTTGTCGGTGCGGGTGCAGTCCCCGTAGTGAGGCATGTCGAAGGGCGACACGTCGTCGTGGTTCCCCGTGCAGCCCGTGCCGAGGAACAATCCTGCCACCCAGCGCGTACCGCTCCCCATCGTTGATCCTCATGACGACAGGCCTTGTTA
>JAYVAS010000390.1:0-12587 GCA_043750895.1 Pseudomonadota bacterium | reverse complement strand
GGCGAACACGTCGAGATCGAGGGTGCCGTACACCGCCAGCGCGGCGCGCGTGTGGTCCTTGAGTTGGTCTTCGCAGTCGTTGTCCCGAAGGCAGGCCGTACCCAGCGCCCCGCCGACCGCGTCCCAGTTCAGGTTGGGGTTCCAGGACTCGTCGATGCCCCAGGTGACGAAGTCGAACCGACCGTCCATGGGGTCCTGGTACACGACGTAGTCGTTGACGTGGTACGGGTACCCGTCCTCGTTGCCAATCGCGATGGTGTACGCCCAGAAGTCCAGGTACTGGTCGAGGTCGAGGTAGGGGTCGACGTCCACGAAGAGGTCATTGGCGTCGTCCAAGGCGTTCGCGGCGGCGCGGAGCGCGTCGGTGCCCCCCTTTCCGCTCACCAGCTCGAAGTATCGGACCCCGCGGGAGGTGAAGTCGGCGTTGTCGTTTCCTTCCCAGAGATCCCCATCGTTGTCGTCCCACCAGCGCTTGACGAGGTGTTCGTCCATCGACTCGAGGTTGGTGTAGAGGCCGTAGTAGCTGTCGTTCAACCACACCTGGGCGTAGCTGGCGCGGGGAGAGACGACCCCGCCGGCCTGAAACACCGAATACCCGACGATCTCCCTGCCCAGGGCCGGATCGCTCACCATGTTGTTGAGCGTCATCCGCTCCAGCGTGCCGTAGTGCTGGTCCTCGTACTCGTTGAACCGCACCTTGAACGCGGCCTTGCCCGAGAGCGGCTGGTAGGAGCTGGACCCCTTGAGGCGGATTCCCACGTTGTCGAGGCGGGTGTCCCCGATGACCACGTTCCCGGGCACGTATGTGAAGGGATCGCGCTCGAGCGACACGAGCCCGTCGTCGGAGACCTCGAGGTGCACCTGCTGGACCACGGACACGTCGAAGAACGCCTGGTAGATCCGCTCCGCCTCGGCGTCGGCCTGGGTCTCCGCAGTGTCGGTGGTCTCGGTGGGCTCGGTGCCGGTGTCGATGGGGGGCGTCGGGTCGGTGATGGTCTCGGTGGGGAACGTCCCGTCGCGAACCCGCCATCCGGTGTCGACCGACGGAACGACAACGGAGGCCCGGGTGCACGCGAGGAGCAGGAGAAGCATCCGGTCAGTGTAGCGGACAGGTGACGTTTCCGCTTCGGAAGGGCCCCTCCGCGCGCGGGGCGCCCCTTCCGCCGTTCGCACCGGCGCGCGCTTGCTTCTCGCCCGGATCAAGATAAACCGCGCCGCGTCGCCGCTGTAGCTCAGGGGTAGAGCAACGCATTCGTAATGCGTAGGTCGTCGGTTCAAATCCGACCAGCGGCTCCATCTCCCCCCAGGCCGAGGTAAAAAGCCCTCGCCGTGGTCTTCCTCCTCGCCTGCGCCGTGCCTGCCCCCGCGCCGACCCCCGAGGCGGCGGAGGTCCCCGAAGTGCCGGTCGCCGCGGAGCAGTTCACCTTGGTGGGCCGCGCCGCCCACGAGGGCTTTCTCGTCCCCTCCCTGCCCGACGGAACGGCCTTATTGGGAGACAACTGCGCCACCGTGAACGCGGGGATCCGCGGACACGGCCCTCCCTGTCTCGCCGAACGGTGGCGCTCGGACCGACGGGAGCTCACCTTCCTGGTCGCCAACCCGGCAGCCAGCGCGCGGTGGGGGACGGCCGAAGCCAGTCCGGCGCGGACCACGTGGCCGAGTCTGGGCCGCACCCTGGCGTGGTGCCTGGAGGACCCCCTCATGCTGCCCCCGGCGCGTGATCCCGGCGGCACCCGCACCTTCTCTGGAGACGGGTGGACGCTGCAGTTCTCGGGCCAGAACCGGTGCCACCTCGGCGGCGTGCTCTCGCTCGCCTTGGACCGCGACCGCGCCGTATGGAGCGGACTCACGGTGGAGGGGGTGGCCTGGAACGACGGTGGCCGGGCACGCGCCCAGGCCCTCGTCACGGCCGCCGTCACGCCACGATGAAGTCCCGGAGGTGGGGACGTTCGACCGGGTCGAGCACGGCGGGCTCGAGCAACTGACGCCCGAGCTCGCGCAGCTCGATCGGGGGGTCGTCGACGCGGCCCGCCAACCAGCGCAGGACCGTCCCCGGGTCCACCGGGCTTGCGAGGCCGGCGCGGCCGATCGGCACCACGCCGCTCTCCTCGAGGAAAAGAAGCCAGTGGCGGAGCCGCACCAGGTGGGCGGTGCTCCAGACCGGATGGAAGAACGGCAACCGCCGGACGCGCGCAGAGGCAGCGTCCACCACGACGCCCGCCGCGGTCAGGCCGCTCACCGCGGCGTCGACGAAGTCCGCGTCCGCAGCCGCCCACGCCGGCCCGTCGTCCACCGCGAACTGCACCACGAGGGTGTCCGGGTGTAGCGTCCCGGGCAGCAGGCCGGTCCGGACGACGCGGTAGAACGGCAGCGCCGCGTCGACCACGTGCGTCTCGAACGGCAGGCGCGCGCCACCCCGTACAATGACCTCCACGCCGTGACGGAAGTGCATCCGGGTGACGTGGTGGGCGATCTCGGTGGGATCGAGGTCGGAGAGCAGCGGGAGCAGCTGGTGGGGGGGAAGGTCCACCCATGGTGCGCCCGCCACCAGGCCAGCGTCGGTGTCGATCCCCGCCGCGGTGATGCCCCGCACCTCGGCCACCGCGCGGGTCTCGACCCGGGCGGCGATACGCCGGGCCACCGCACCCCATCCTTCCGCCGGGACGGTGACCGCGTTCGGGGCCACCGGACCGTGATGCGTCCGCGCCACCCCGCACACGATGTCCTCGGGCGGGCCCCACCGCTTGCGTGCGTAGGGGGCGTGGAGCCGCGCGTGCACCGGCGCCCCGTAGTGCTGAAGCACCCAGTCCGCATAGCTGCGCTGCTCGCGCCCCCCGCCGATCAGGGCGGCGAGGGCCATGCGGCCGCGCGCCTGCGCGAGCGCCTGAACGACGCGCGGCTGCTCGGAGACGGAGAACAGCCGCACCAGCCCCGCCACGCCCATCGGGAGCGGCGCGATCCGCCCGTCGACCAGGATGCCCCGCGTCGGCACGAAGTTCACCAAGGGACCGAGCGCCTCGGTGGCGCGGGGGTCGTCGGGCGCGACGGAGAGCAGGCCGGTGTCCACCGGGACTTCGGGAGCCGGGTCGGCGGCGGCCCCGGCACGGAGCAGCACCACCTCCCGCCCGCCGGCGGCGAGACCCGCAGCCACGACCGAACCGCCAGGGGAGCAGCTGAGAATCACGTCTGGCATAGCGCACACCGGATAACTCGAAACCCCAGATGCCTTCTTCCCCGCCCGCCGGCCCCTCCCTGACCACCGATGTGCTCATCGAACACGACGGCGCCGTCGTCCTCGTACGCCGCCGCTACCCGCCCCTCGGGTGGGCCCTGCCCGGAGGTTTCGTCGATCCTGGAGAGACCGTAGGGGCGGCCGCACTCCGGGAGGCCAAGGAGGAAACCGGCCTGACCGTCACGCTCACGGGGCTCCTCCATGTCTACTCGAACCCCGCCCGCGACGACCGCCGCCACACCGCGAGCGTGGTGTTCATGGGCCACGCCGACGGAACGCCCACCGGAGGCGACGACGCTGCGGAGGCGCGCTACTTCCCGCTCGACGCCCTCCCCTCCCCCATCGTGTTCGACCACGCAGAGATCCTGGCGGACTACCGAAGGTTCCGGGCCGACGGCCTACACCCCGACCCGCTGAAATAGCAGCAGGCTCGTCTCCCCGTAGCGGCGCGGGGGATCTGCCTTGAACCCAGATAGTTCCAAGTTCTCCGGTCGATCGCGCACCTCCGCGACGAGCACCCGGCGGGCGAGGAACGCCCCCCGCGCCAACCAGGGCCCGATGGGCTCGCGGTAGGGAGGGTCGAGGAACACCAGGTCGGCCGGGTCGAGCGGCACCTGGGCGGCGTCTCCGACGCGTACCTCCAGCGTCAGCCCGAGCGCGGTGGCGTTCTGACGGATGGCCGCCGCCGTCCGGGGATCCCGCTCGACCACGGTCACCGGGGCGGCGCCCCGCGAGGCGGCCTCGAGCGCGACCAGCCCGCTGCCGCCGAAGAGGTCCAGCATCGACCACTCGTGCAGGTTGTTGTGCAGGACGTTGAACAGCGCCTCGCGAACGCGCGCGCCGGTCGGCCGAACCCCTTCCTGCACCGGGGCCGTAAGGACCCGCCCCCGGCACCGGCCGCCGGTGATGCGCATCATGGGGAGGGCGTGAGCCCCGGGATCGGCCTGAGCAGGCCTTCGGGGAGCTTCAGATCCCAGGCACACACCCCGGCCGTGCACCGGCAGGTGTCGAGCACCGCGAAGCAGTCCTGCACCTCACAGGTGGTGGTGAGGCCGGCTCCCGCCGTCCGCGTGGTGCAGACCTCCTTGCTGCAGCCGGCGGCGGCGCAGTCCGCGTCGGACGCGCACTCCGCGGGGGCCTCCGGTAGCTCGACCCGTTCGCGGCAGGCGGCGTAGACGGTCCGAGGGGTGAAGATCGGCGTGGCGGGGGCCGCGGGCGCGGCCGGTGTGACCGCCGGCGCCGACACCGGTACGGGGGTCACGGGCTCGGGGGGCGAGGCGGCGCTGCCGACGCAGCCGAGGAGGAGGGCCAGGATCACGCGTAAAGCTCCATCGACAAGCGGCGCCGGTATTCCGATTGCAGCGGATCGTGGGGCGTCATCAGGTCGAAGGTGGCCAACATCGCCTTCCGCGCCGCTTCGTCACGCCAGGCGCGGTGCTTCTTCACGAGGCCGAGGAAGATCTCCAACGCCTCACCGGTGTCGCCGGCGACGACGAGCGCCTGTCCGAGCGCGAACCGTGCGGCGGGATCGTCCGGCGCACCGATCACCCCGGCGCGGGCTTCGTCGACGGACGGCGCCTCGATCGCGAAGCCCAGACGCGCGAGGGCGGCCCGACGCGGCCCCCGATCGGCGCTGCGAATCCGGCCCAGGAGGGCGCGCGCCGCCGCAGGATCGCCACGCATCACGGCCCGCTCGGCGCTGTGCAGCAGCGCATCGGGCTGGGCGGGGTCGGCCGCGAGGGCCGCCGCGTAGGCCGCATCCGCCTCGGCGGTATCCCCTCGCGCAGCCAGTGCGCGCGCGCGCGCCACCGCCGCCGCCGCCTCGTCCGGCACCACGCCGTCGATGAACTTCCGCACCGCCGGCTCGGGCTGGGCCCCCACGAACTCGGACACCACCTTCCCGTCCCGGAACGCTTTGACCGCGGGGATGCCCTGAATGCCATAGGCCTGGGCGAGCCCCGGGTTCTCGTCGGTGTTGACCTTCACCAGGACCCAACGCCCGGCCGCCTCCCCCGCCACCCGATCCAACACCGGGCCCAGCGTGCGACACGGCCCACACCAAGGTGCCCAGAAGTCCACCACCACCGGGACCTGCCGCGACCCATCGATGACCACCTTCTGGAAGTCCTGGGCGCTGACGTCGATGGCCATGGGCGTTCTCCTCTTTGCCTTGAAGTTAGTCGCCGCACCCGCAAGCGGCTATCGTGGACGCGTGGGCCCCTCCCTGCTCGTCGCCACACTCCTCGGCTGCGCCGGTGACCCCGGCCACGCCATCGTCCTCACCGGCTGGCAGTACGAATGGGAGACGCTGTCCCACCGCGTCGGCTACCTGCGCGCCGACGTGGCGCAGGATTCCAGCCTCTCCCTCGGGCTCATCGGGGGCGACTGGTCTACCGGTGAGTCGGCGTCGGACACCCCGCACTACCGGGTTCGGTACGCGGAGGTGACCGCCGAGGACGTGGCGTTCGCCGAAGGCAACGCCGTCTTCACCATGGGGCCCGAGCCTGAAGCGAGCGTCACGGTGCGGGTGCCGAACGCGCCCGAGGGTAAGCATCTGACGGCGTTCATCCAGGGCTTCTTCATCAACTGCGACACGCCGCAGTCGGACGAGTATCCGGCCGACTATCCGTCGCGCTACGGATACACCTCCAACGGCTTCGGTTTCGCGCTCGGCAACCCCGTCCGCGACGGGACAGATGTCGACGTGCCCGTCGAGGCCACGGTCCGATGGGGCCCACAGGACCGGACGGACATGAACGCCGCAATTCCGTATGCGGTCACCGAGGTCGGCATCCACGTGCTGCTGGTCGCGAGCGCGCTCGAACCCGAGGGCACCACCATCACCGGCGCCGCCGCCTATCCGTTCGAGCCCCCGTACAGCCCCCAGCCCCCCATGACCGCCACCGCGGACCTCGATGGACGAGGCGCGGACGGCTTTTTCGGTTGGACGGCCTGGCGCCTGGACGGCAACCTGGACGGGGCCGACGCCGGCGAAGGGGACTACCTCCGGGCGATGGGCGTCGAAGCCGTGCCGAGCGCCGACGACCGCCGCGCCGTCACCGCCGAGACCACGGCCACCATCAGCAGCTCCTCGGTCCTCGAACTGACGCAGTTCACGGCCGGCTTCGAGGGGGAGCTCGTCCGTATCGGGAGCCCGCTCGCCGAGGTGACCCACTACGCGGTCACGGGTAGTCATCCGGTGGGGCCCGCCGAGACCGCGACAACGCTGGACGAGTAGGCCCCGGATCAGTTAGTAGCCGGCCCCGTCGTGACGGTACTCCCCGGGCCGGCGGAACTGGAGAACACATGCTGCTCGTCATCACCACCCTGCTCATCGCCTGCGGCGGTGAGGAAAAGAAAGTTGAGGCCGTGGCCCCCCCTCCTCCGGTCGTCGCTCCGGCGCCTCCGGTCGCGGCTCCCGCCCCGGTCGCCACGCCGCCCGCCGACGCCGCCCCCGCGGCACCCTCCGGCCCCTACGCGCCGAATCCGCTCGCCCAGGCCGCGTACGACGCCGCCAAGGCCGCGGGAGCCGACAAAGTGGCCAAGAACCCCAAGGCCGGTGACGCCGCGGCGATCGCCGGTGGCAAGGCGCAGTACGCCAAGTGTGCCGCCTGCCACGGCGAGCAGGGCAAGGGCGACGGCATCGCCGGAGCCGCTCTCCCCCAGAAGCCGTCGAACTTCCACGACAAGTCGCGGTGGGACTACACCACCCCGGGCGTGAAGCACTGGATCCTCCTCAACGGCGTCAAGGGTACCGCGATGGCACCCCTGGGCCTGACCGAGGATCAAGCCTGGGAAGTCCTGGCCTACATCGAATCCGAGTTCGTCGGGAAGTAGCTCCCCGAACTTTGCCTTGACACGCCCCTTGTAGAGTCAAGGGGCGTGCATTAGGATCGCGGCCTTTTCACCGCCACCCTACCCACACTCTTCCTGCCTTCGGGCTGGAGGCTGCATGCGACCGCTCCCAGGGGCCATCCTGGCGTCCGCGCTGCTCTTCGTCCCCCTGATCGGCCTCGTCGGCTGCGCGTCCGACGCCGCTGCCGATGGGGCGGCGCCTGAGGACACCTTCCCGATCGGGCAGAAGAACCTGCTGCCGCCCGAGATTTCCAGCGCTCCGCCCTACACCGACGACATGCACGTGGCCGTCGGGGTACCGCCCGCCGAGGCGATCGAACAGCCGATCGCCTTCCCGCACGACCGCCACGTGAAGGTGCTGGGCATGGACTGCCAGTACTGCCACTCGGGAGCGCGCAAGGGCGTCCACGCCGGGATCCCCCCGACACAGCTCTGCATGGGCTGCCACAACCTCGTCTCCACCGAAGGGCGCCCGGAGCTGGACAAGCTCAAGGCCTTCTACGCGGATGGCGCCGGGGATCCCATCCCCTGGGTGAAGGTCCACGACGTCCCCGACTTCGTCTACTTCAACCACAAGCGCCACGTCACCGCCGGGCTCGATTGCCAGGAGTGTCACGGTCAGGTCCAGGACATGACCGTGGCGCAACGGGTGGCGTCGCTCAAGATGGGCTGGTGCCTCGACTGCCATGCGCAGCACGAGAGCGTCGACACGAACTACGGACCCAAGGCAGAACTTCGGCGCGCTGAGCTGAAGGACTGCTGGACTTGCCACAAGTAGCAGGAGCCTCGAGATGAGCATCAATCGTCGGGATTTCCTGCGCAACACCGGCCTTGCCGGGGTGGCCACCACGGCCGCCGCGTGCGCCTACGATCCCCAGACCCCGGTCGAACACGACCTCCCCTATGTCACCCAGAGCGACCAGACGCTTCCCGGTGCCGCGACCTACTTCTCCACCGCCTGCACCGAGTGTGCAGCGATGTGCGGGATGGTGGCGCGGTCCAAGGAAGGGCGCGTGGTCACCGTGGAAGGCAATCCGGACCACCCGACCGGCCGCGGGCTTTGCACACGGGGGCACATGACCCTCCTGGCCACCTACGCGCCGGAGCGCATCGCCTCGCCGATGATCGCCGGCAAGGCCGCGACCTGGGACGACGCCCTCGGCAAGATCGTCGAGGCCGTGAAGGGCCGCGGCGAGAAGCAGGTCGCCTGGCTCGGTCAGTACCGCACCGGGAGCACCGCAGCGCTGCTCGCTGAGCTCGCGGGCGGAACCGGCCTCCGCCGGGTTCACTGGGAAGCGCTCGGCGTCGAGACCATCCTCGCCGCCACCCGCGCCACCTTCGGCGTCTCGGCCCACCCCTCTTTCGAGCTCGCCGAGGCCCGCATCGTCCTCTCCTTCGGGATGGACTTCCTCGGGACCGCGTACGGCATGATGGGCATGGCCCAGGGCTGGGCCGCGGCCAAGAACCCCGCGCAGGGCGGGTTCGTGACCCGCCTCGTGTGCATCGAGCCGCGCGTCAGCGTGACCTCGGCCCAGGCCGACGACTTCCTCCCCCCCACGCCCGGCACCGAGGCCCTCGTGGCCCTGGCGATCGCCCGGTTGGCGGCAGAGGCGGCCCACTACAACGGCCCCGCCGCGGCGCTCGTCGCGGCGGTGGACGTCGGCGCGGCCTCGGCGGCGTCGGGCATCAGCGTCGAGAAGCTCACCGAGATCGCCGGTCTCCTCGCCGGTGCCCCCTCGGTCGTGCTCCCCGGCGGCTTCGCGAACGCCTCCGCGGACGGCACCGCGCTGGCCATCGCCACCCTCCTGATCAACGAGGTGTGCGGCAACATCGGGCGGAGCGTGCTGTTCGGCAAGGAGCTCTCGTTCGGCGAGGTCCACAGCTACACCGACGTGAAGGCGCTCCTCGAGGACGCCCGGGCCGGCAAGATCGCCGTCCTGTTCGTCGACGGCGCCAACCCCGTCTACAACCTTCCGGTCGGGGACAAGGTGGCCGAGGCGCTCGACGCCGTCGGCATGCTCGTCCAGTTCGCCAACGAGCCGGACGACTCCACCCGCCCCACCGCGATCCTGTTGCCCCCCGGCACCGGCCTCGAGAACTGGGGCGACGCCGAGACCACCCGGGGCGTGCACACCCTCCAGCAAGCCACGATGACGCCGCTGTTCGACACGCGCGCCGTCGGCGACGTCCTGCTGGCGCTCGGCAAGGCCCTGGTGCCCCCCGCCGCAGCGGCCGAGACCGCCGCCGTCGGCGAGGCGCCTCCGGTGCCCGCGATGGCCGGCTTCACCGCCGCCGACTTCAAGTCCTACGTCCTCGCGCGGTGGCGCAAGGACGTCTACACCGGGGACGGCTCGGACTGGTCCGCGTTCTGGACCACGGCGCGGCAGAAGGGTGGTCACTTCACCTCCGTCGCCGGCACCGGCGCGACCTTCAGCCTCGCCGCGCTGCCCGCCGCCACGGCAGCGATCCCCGGGGACGCCAAGGCCCTCGTCATCTTCCCGAGCCCCAACCTCGGCGACGGGCGGCACGCCAATCGCCCGTGGGCCCAGGAGCTGCCCGACCCGATCAGCACCATCGCGTGGACGAGCTGGGTCGAGTTGCACCCCAAGACGGTCGCCGCCCTGGGCCTCGCCCCCGGCGACGTCGTCAAGGTGCAGACCGAGTCCGGCGAGGTCTCGCTCGGCTACTTCGCCTCCCGGGGTCTCCGGGAGGACACCGTCGCGGTCGTGCTCGGCAACGGGCACGTCGGCATGGGTCGGTACGCCAAGGGGCGCGGGGCCAATCCGATGGGCTTGCTCGCCGCGACGACCGACCCGACCAGCGGCGCGCTCGCCACGTACAACACCCGCGCCCGCGTCACGCGCGTCGGCCCCGGCTCCGACAGCTTCGAGCTCGTCGGCAACATCGACCAGGACGGCCGTTACCTCGCCAACGTGTGCACCGCCGAAGCGGCGGTCGCTCACCTGGACGGGGAGACGGGCAGCGTGGTGCTCCGCCATCACCACCCGCCGCTCGACGCGCGGCTGGTCGAGAACGGCATCACCGACATGTTCCCCGAGCCCCAGCACCCGACGTATCGATTCGCGATGGCGATCGACACCAACGTGTGCAACGGCTGCAACGCTTGCGTCATCGCGTGCAACCTGGAGAACAACATCCCGTTCGTGGGTCCCGACCAGACCCGGAAGGGCCGCGGGATGAGCTGGATCCGGATGAACCGGTTCTGGGAAGGCGACGGCGAGCACCAGGACGTTCGGCACATGCCGTCGCTCTGTCAGCACTGCTCCCACGCGCCGTGCGAAGGGGTGTGCCCGGTCCTCGCGACCTACCACAACCTCGACGGCCTGAACGCGATGATCTACAACCGGTGCGTCGGCACCCGGTACTGCGCGAACAACTGCCCCTACACGGCCCGCCGCTTCAACTACCACACGTGGACGTGGCCCGAGTCGATGCACCTCATGCTCAACCCCGACGTCTCGGCGCGGGAGATGGGCGTGATGGAGAAGTGCACCTTCTGCAGCCAGCGCACCCGCGCGGTGAAGGACGCCTGGCGCGACATGGACCACGCGGTGGTTCCGGACCAGGCCCTCCAGGCGCTCACGGCCTGCGCCGCGGCCTGCCCCACCGGCGCGATCACCTTCGGGAACGCGAAGGACAAAGAGGGGCTGGTAGCCCGGAAGTTCGAGGATCCGCGCGCGTACACGATGTTGGGCGAGCTCAACACCAAGCCCGGCATCCGGTACCTCGCACGGGCCCGGCACCACGTGAGCCCCGAGCTCGCTGCGCACGGCGGCGGCGGCCACGGCGGCGGCGGCCATGGCGGCGAGGGGCACGGCGCACCCGCGCACGGCGCCCCGGCCGGTGACAAGGATTCGAGCCACGGCGCGCCTGCGCACGGGGAGGGTTGATGAAAGAAGTGACCTACCGGGACGTCAACCGTGACGTCATCAGCCCGCTCTTCACGCCGAACGCGGCCTACCTCGCCACGCTCGCGGTCACGTTGCTCGTGCTCGCGTGGGGCGGCTATTGCTGGGGGCAGCAGCTCATCTACGGCCTGGGCGTCGCCGGGTACCACCCCCCGGTGTTCTGGGGCGTGTACATCACCACCTTCGTGTTCTGGATCGGTATCGGCCACGCCGGGACCCTGATCAGCGCGATCCTCTTCCTGACGCGCTCCCGTTGGCGGACCGGCATCTACCGGGCCGCCGAGGCGATGACCATCTTCGCGGTCATGACCGCGGCGCTGTTCCCCGCCATCCACGTCGGTCGCGCTTGGTACGCATACTGGCTCTTCCCATACCCCAACCAGCGGCAGCTGTGGCAGAACTTCAAGTCGCCGCTGATGTGGGACGTGTTCGCCGTCTCGACCTACTTCACGGTCTCGACAGTGTTCTTCTTCATCGGGTTGATCCCCGACATCGCGGCGGTCCGGGACACCACCCGCGGCTTCACCAAGCAGGTGTACAGCGTCCTGGCGCTCGGCTGGCGGGGCACGGACAACCAGTGGCGTCACTACATGGCGGCCTACGGGTTCTTCGCGGCCCTGGCCACCCCCCTGGTCCTCTCGGTCCACTCGGTCGTCTCCTGGGACTTCGCGATGGCCGACACCCCGGGATGGCACTCCACAATCTTCCCGCCCTACTTCGTCGCCGGCGCCATCTTCTCCGGCTGCGCGATGGTCATCACCCTGATGCTGCCGCTCTCGAAGCTCTTCAAGCTCGAGGACTACATCCACGTCTGGCACTTCGAGCACCTCGCCAAGCTGTGCCTCTTCACCGGCGGCATCCTCACCTACGCGTACGCCACCGAGTACTACATCGCCTGGTACTCGGACAATCCGTACGAGTGGAGCACCTTCGTCGACCGCATCGAAGGCAAGTACTGGTGGGTGTTCTGGACGATGGTCAGCTGCAACTGCATCATCCCGGTGATCTGGTACGTGAAGAAGGTGCGGACGAGCTACCTCGGCCTCTTCATCGTCAGCATCATCATCAACATCGGGATGTGGTTCGAGCGGTTCAACATCATCGCCAGCTCGCTCGCCCACGGCTTCGACCCGGCCGCCTGGGTCTACTACTTCCCCACCTACATCGAGTGGGGGATCATGGTGGGCTCGTTCGCCTGGTTCTTCTTGTGGTTCCTCCTCTTCGTGAAGATCATGCCCTCGGTGGCGATCGCCGAAGTCAAGGAGTCCATCCGTCCGCCCCTCAAGATCGAGGAGACCGCGGCCAAATGAGCACCTTCCTCCCCACCCCCTCTGGAGGTCTGTGATGAGCAGCCCCGCTGTTCTGGTCGACCAGGTGGAGCCGGTGAAGGCCGTCTACACCCACCTCGACTGCCTGCTCACCGGCATCCGCGACCTGAAGGCCGCGGGCTACGATCGGACGCAGATGACCGTGCTGACGCCGTTCCCGCGGCACGAAGTCGAAGAGATGCTGTACGAAGGCGAGCCCAGCCCCGTCCGCTGGTTCACCCTGGTCGGGGCGTGCTTCGGTGG
>JAYVAS010000389.1:0-4856 GCA_043750895.1 Pseudomonadota bacterium | reverse complement strand
CGCTCGCCACCGCCATGCGGGTTCCGCGTGGGCTGTCCTTGTCCAGGATCGGCCCGACCTCGTAAGCCATGAGCACCTTGGTGCGATCGGCGTCGGTGGCCAGCGACGGGAAGCGCTGGGCGAAGTCGAGCGTCTCACCGGTGACGGGCCCCTCGACCAGGGTCAGGCCACGCAGGGAGAAGGTGCTCGCGTCCACCGTGCATGTGTACACCGCCACCGCACCCGTGTCGTCGTCATCGTCGGTCGAGCGGGCCCCGAAGGCCACCACGAAGAAGCCGTCGGCATAGATGACCGCGGGGTCGGAGCCGGAGAGTTCGTCTTCGTTCGCGCTGACGATGTCGAACGGGTCTGTGATCCAAGTGAACGTCCCATGATCGATCTCGAACGCCCGGCCCCGGATTGCCGACTCGTCAAAGAGCGACGCGTAGTAGGATCGCCAGACCACGAGCCCGACCTGGACATCTCGCACGCACTCCGACACCGCCACCGACGGGAAATGGGAGTGGCTGTAGCCGGCGTCGCGGGTGTCCGAGTCCACCTCCATATCGTCGATGGTCTGCCCGCCGCCGTTCAGAAACAGGAGCCGGACGCGCCGGGTCGGGTCGTCGTCGCGATTGACCTCGCCCCGATCCCTGTCGTCTACTCTACCGTCCCCATTGGTGTCCTCCGTCGCCGCGCGCTCCGTATCCCACACCATCTGCGACAGCGTATACACGATCACCGCCCGCTGCGCATCGTCCGTGAACACGCCCACCGGGTAGCCACAGCGGGAAACCGTTTCGCCGTCGACGGTGTCTGTCGGGCTGTGGGTGATGGTCTGCACGTAGCCGTCACTCGTCGGAAGCCACTGGATCACGATGGGGACCGCGTCATCCCCTCCGGCGCTGGTGTCGTCACCCTGATACACGACGGCCCAGGCCGTTGCGGCACCTGGGGCGGGAACGACCAGGGAGGGGAGCGTGCCCAACTCGGTGAAGGTCAGTGAAGAAAAGTATGCGAGGATCCCTTCCGTGACCTCTCCGTCCCTCGTGCGGCTGCTTCCTCCAACTCCGGTCCGCGGGCACAAGTCGAGGTGGATGGTGCCGGCGGCGCCCTCGATTCCATCCTCCTGGATCCCGCACACCCAACACAGCGCCCCGCCGATGTCGGCGATCCATCGGCCCTGGTTGAAGCCGGTGGAGACAGTCTTGACCCCCTCGTTACCCGAGTTCAGCGACACGTCATCGGTGAACTCCCACTCGTCCGACATTTCGCTAGACGGCTTCGTCAGCAGCGCCACCACGCCGAGACCACCGCTCAGCCCGCGAATGATCGTCCCTCCCGCGCCGAACCCGCCCGACCCCGGGTCGATCCCAGCCGAGCCCCGGGCCTGGTAGGTTGTTCCCCCACCCCCAAAACCCGTCGCCCCGCCCGCCCCCGGCAACCGCGTCCCACCACCCAACCCCGGCGGCGCCGCGACCCCTCCCGAAGGAAGGCCGAGGCGCCCCAGGGCGGTCGCGCCATTCCCGGCCGCGACCGACACCGGGGTGAGCCGGTTCACGCGTACCGGACCGTGTACTCGAAGAGGACTTCGGCGCGGGAGAACGCCGCGGTCTGCGTGTTGTAGAGCACGCCGAGCCGGAACCGGAGGAACTTGGTGAGGTCCGCGTTGGTGGAGAGCGTCGGATCGAAGGAGAAGAAATTCTTCGAGACGCCGAACTTGAAGCCCAAGGCGGGCGTTCCAACGAGATTGGTGGCGGGCGGTGCCGGCGCCGCGGCGACCTCCAGGTCGGAGGTGAAGGTCTGCAGTCCGACCTCCGCCTGAAACACGCCCGCCCCGCCCGTCTCGACAATGACGAGGCGACCCGAGATCCACAGCGCCCCCGGCGCCACCTGGATCCCCCCGACGTCCTGCCAGAGCAGCGTCGGGGCCGGGCCCCCGGGCGAAAACAACTGCATCCGCGCCGACCGACTGACTTCCTTTCCCATGATGATTCCCTCCGAGGTTGAAATGCACTGCGCACCCCGGAGCGAAACCCCGGAGCGAATCCCCGGAGTTATGGAAGGATACCCCACCCCTCCTGGACCGCAAGAACTTTCGCGGAAAAAATTGCCAGGTCCCAGCGCGTCGCGACTTCGCTACCCATGCCGCCCAACACTGCCGTCAGATCGTTTTGATTGGTTGCTGGTCGCACTGAACGCCCCTCATCCGGCGCTACGCGCCACCTTCTCCCGGAGGGAGAAGGGAAGGAACCTCGTGTCCCGACGACCGCGCCCCAACCCGCCGCCTCACCCCCAACAGCCCCACCGCCACCCCGATCCACCCCGCGGCGCCGCCACCCACGCCACACCCGCACCCGCTGGGCGCTTCGGTCAACGTGCCCGGGAGCCCGTTGGCCAGGCCGTCGGGCGGTGCGTCGTCCCCCGTCTCCCCGTCCGTCCCGCTGTCGACCGGGTCGTCAGTGACGATGACGTGCACCGCGAGCTGGTTCTCCGCCGGGCCGCCATCGTCCGCGAACCAGGTCACCCACTCCTGCACGAGACCGAAGTACTGGGTGGTGTCACCGAGCTCATTGCCCCGCAACGTGAACGCGAACCGCCCCGTTCCCCCCGGTGGCACCGACGCGGACACGGTCGCCGGGCGCGTGGAGCTCAGCCAGTCCGCCCCCGCGAGCGGCGACGCCACGTCCCGCGGGACCGTCCCAAGGTTGGTCGACCCGGGGCTCCACGTCTCGGTAGCGGTGTTGGTGAGGTCGATCCAGCCCGACAGCTCCTCACCCAACCCCAGCCGGATCGCCCCGTCGGACAGGGTAGGAAACGACTGCCCGGCGAAGCTCCCGCCGTAGCGGGGCCCCAGGGGGGCGCGTAGCTCGTCGAGCCGCTCGTGGACGTACTCGCCGGGGCACGCGGTGGCGTTGTCCGGCCAGTCGCGATGGCCCCGGATCGAGTCGTCGTCGGAGGGGATGCCGTACTCGGCGACCAGCGTCTGGACGAGCAGCTGCCCGCCGTCCATCATCTCGGCGGTCACCGCGTCGCCGGCGCCGTTGGGGCAATCGGAGGGGTGGTAGCAGCCGATGAAGCACACCGCGATGTTCCCGTCGTTGTTCCCGCCCGTCGCGCCAGCGTAGAACCGCAGCTCGCGGGCCTCGTACAGCGAGCCGTCGTAGCCGACCATGAACTGGTAGGGGATGTCGCAGTACTCGCCGGAGTCCATCGCGTAGGACTGCAGGACGCGCATCTGCCCCTCGACCGTCCCGCCGTAGGTCTGGCCGCCGGCGGTGTGGTGGATGGCCATGCGGTACCAGTCATCCTCCGTGGACGTGCAGGTGGTGGCGCGGGCGCCCCAGGCCTCTCGGGAGACGACCCCGAGCGCGACCACCGACGCGGGGAGGCTGGCGCTCGGCGGCGCCGGGGTGCTGGCACGCGGCTCGTACACCGGGGTGAGCAGCTCCCAGGCGATGTCCTCGACGTCGGAGCCGAGGCGGAGCTGCGCGCCCTCCCAGGTGCCCCCGAGGTCGGCGATCTGGATGTGGGCATCGTCCTCGCGGAAGGTCTCCCGCAGCGGCACCCAGACGCCGACCCGCCCATCGGCGCTCACCCCGCGCGCCGCGAGCTCGACCTCCCCGTCGGCTCGAACGATGGTGCCGACGCGGGTTCCCGCGGACTCCCCCCAGAGCACGGGCGAGACGAAGCGGGTGCCCACCGGACGCCACTCGGCGGCGATGCGCGCGGCGACGTCGAGGTGGGTGGGCAGGAGGTCGATATGGTCGGTGGACATGCACATCGCCCCAGCAAGGAGCATGCCGCAGATAATCGGCCTTCTACCGTTCTCGGCCCCCGGGTTTCTGGGGCGTCGATGTCCCACCCGCGGGGAACGCGGGCCGCGTTCGTGCCCGACGGAGCACGGATGTTATCTCGCATGACATGACTGAAGCCCGCCGGGTGGCTACCCACGCCGACCTAAACGGCCTCCCCGACCGGATGGTCGGCGAGATCCTCGGCGGGGAGCTCTACACCAGCCCGCGGCCGGCGTCGCGGCACGCGCGCGCGGCCAGCGTGCTCGGCGGCGAGCTGGTGACGGGGTTCGGTCGCCGAAAAAGTCGCGGACCCGGAGGCTGGGTGATCCTCGACGAGCCGGAGCTGCACCTCGGCGCGGATGTCGTGGTGCCCGACGTCGCCGGGTGGCGTCGGGACCGCATGCCTGAGATTCCCGACGTGGCGGCATTCACGCTTGCCCCGGACTGGGTCTGCGAAGTGCTCTCACCTGCCACGGCGCGTTTCGACCGCCAGCAGAAGATGCCGATCTACGCCCGAGAAGGGGTTGCCCATTTGTGGTTGGTCGAGCCCACCCTGCGGACGTTGGAGGTGTTCCGTCGGCAGGGCGACCACTGGTTGCTCCTGGCGACCCACGGAGGGGACACGCAGGTGCGTGCCGAGCCCTTCGACGCCGTCGAGCTGGACCTCTCGGAGTGGTGGTCGGACCCGGACCCGAAGGCGGGGTAGCGTCGCCCGACCGGGGAGCGTTGCGGGGGAGCCCAGGGTCTATGGGGCGTCCCACCCGCCCGGTCCGAAGCCCCTACCGGCTCAGAACTTCGGCCACCCGCGCCCGCAGCGCGGGCACCACCGCCTGCTCGAACCACGGCCGGTCCCGCAGCCAGCGTTGGTTGCGCGGGCTCGGGTGGGGGAGCGGGAAGTACGTCGGCGCATACTCGGTCCAGGCCTCGACCGTCTCGGCGAGGGTGGGCTTCCGCCGCTCGCGCAGGTGCCACGCCTGGGCGTACAGGCCGATCACCAGCACCACCTGCACCTCCGGCAGGTGCGCCAGCAGCCGATCCCGCCAGGCGGGCGCACACTCGGGCCGGGGCGGCGCGTCGCCC
>JAYVAS010000388.1:0-2262 GCA_043750895.1 Pseudomonadota bacterium | reverse complement strand
CGATGTGGCCGAAGCCCAACGCGTGTCCGAACTCGTGGGCGAGCGTGTTCTGGAGGTCGTTCTTGTCGGGCTCGGCCTCCGGGTCCAGCGTCCACGCGTGGTCGCGGGTGTTCACCCGGATGTCGAAGCCGACCGCCTTCCCCGAGGACTCGGACCACACCGTAGTCAGGGCGAGCAGCGAGGCATCGGCAGGCCAGTCGTCGCTGAAGTACACCACGTTGACGTTGTCGTGGCTCGCGCTCGCCACCGTGGACGCACCGGTGAACTCCAGGTCCACCGAGGAGCCCGCCACCCACTCCCACGAGCTGGCGGCCGAGACCACCGCGTACACCGCCCCGTCCACGTCCAGCTGCGCGCCGTTCACCGCGTTCACCGCGTAGGCCAACGGCATCGACGGCCAGACGATCGGCTCGTCGAACTCGTTCAGCATGACGTCCGACCAGCCGTCGGGGTCTGCCTCCGCCATCCCGGCGAGCAGTAGCAACATCGGCGCCTCGTTCCAGACCCCAGATCGGATGGGGGCCAGAATTCCATGAGGCCGGGCGTCCTCACGCTGTCGCGGACGTTACTCCGCCGAGGCGTCTCACGGCCGGAGCATCGGTGCTTCTCCTATCTCTCGCCGCATGCGGCCTTTTTGGTCCGGACAAGGTCGGGAAGAACCCCGAAGCCGACGAAACGGAGGCGGCTCCCTCGGAGTGGCGGATCACGAGCGAGACCTACTCCGACCGCTCCGATCGGGACGGCCTGTTGGAGATCCCGTTCGAGGTGCGCGACCCGGATGAGATCCTGCAGATCGTCGTCGAGACCGACAAGTGGGCGTCCACCGAGTACCTCTACAACCCCGACAACGAGCTGGTCCTGGACTGGGAGACGGCGTTCAGCTCGCGGGAGAGCCTCACCGAGGCCTTCTACCCCACCGAGTTCGCGACCACGCTGAACTGGCCGGTGCGCGGCATCGATGCGCCGCTCGCGGTGGGCACCTGGACCATGGCCGTCGCCACGCTGAACTCCCAGGGGGTCTACGTCGACCGGGAGGACGTCGACATCACCATCCTCCGTCGTATCGACCCCGACGTGGGCATCGGCAACCTCAGGGTCCTGCTCGCGTACGCGGGGGACCTCGCGGGGGACACCGAAGTTGTCTCGGCGGTGGAGCAGGCGGTCGCCTACTGGACCGAGCTCTACGCCGCGGAGGGCATCACGCTGACGGTGACCTACACCGAGATCGACGTGGATCCTGCGCTTCCGGACACCTACGAGGGCCTGGACGCCTTCGAGACGCTCCTCGAGGCCCAGCCCGACCGGACCCTCCTGATGGTCATCGGTGATACAATTGGGGGTATCGACTACCTGTTCGGAGAGTCCGGTGGCATCCCGGGGCCGTACCTGCCGACGCCCGCCGCCGCCGTCGAGGTGAGCTGGATCGCGCACGCGGGGGGGAACGGGCGTTTCTCCGAGTCCGAGGTGTTGCTCATGGGCGAGACCATGGCGCACGAGACGGGTCACTACATCGGGCTGTTTCACCCCGTCGAGGACGGCTGGGTGTACTTCGACGCGCTCGAGGACACCGTCACCTGCGACTCATGGGAGCAGTGCGACAACCGGCTCGGGGACAACCTCATGTACCCCTACCCCGTGTGCACCGGGATGAGCTTCGACACCTGTGGCCGGCAGGACGTCCTGACCGACGACCAGTCGGGCGTGCAGCACCGCTATCTGGGAGTGGAATCGCCATGATCCTCGTCTCCTTCGCCCTGGCCGGACCGGCCGCCGACGTGCTCAAGATGCGCGATGCCGTCTCCTGCGACCGGCTCGGCGCCGCCACCCCGGCCCTGCGGGACGAGCTGATCGTCCTCGCCGAGCTTCCCGACGGCCTCCCGTGGGTCTCCGTGCGCGCGGCCGGCTGCCTGGTCAGCGTCTTCGCCGGGGATCCGGCGGTGGTCGATCGCTTCGCCGCGTGGGCGGGAGACTCCGAGCGGACGGGGCTCACCCTGGTGGTGATCGACGGTGCCGCGGCCCTTGCTCCGGCCGACGCCGTGCGGGTCGGAGCCGCGGCGATGGGCACGGCCGATACGCGCTGGCGGGCTCGTTTTGCCGATCGGCTGGGCCGAAGCGCCCTGCCCGAGCTTCGTGCGCTGGCGGGGGTTGACGGGTCCGGGACTGCGCAGTAGAAGTGCGGCGCATTCCCGCTTAGCTCAGTTGGTTAGAGCATCTGACTGTTAATCAGAGGGTCCCCTGTTCAAGTCAGGGAGCGGGAGCCAT
>JAYVAS010000387.1:0-3116 GCA_043750895.1 Pseudomonadota bacterium | reverse complement strand
TAGGCATCCGCGTGCGTCCACGGATAGTTGTGCAGCGCGCCCGGGATGGTCCAGGTCTCGGCGTGGGGCATCAACTTCCGCAGGTCCTGCACGGACTCCTGAATGGCGTCGGGCTCCTTCTCCCCGACCGTCAGCAACACCGGGCAACGCACCCCCTCGAGCCCGACCGGGGGGGAGAGCTTGCCGCAGAAGGCCGCGACCGGTCGATCGAGGTTCTCGGCGGTCATCGCCCCGACGTCGGCGACGAAGCTCTCCGTCATCTCGGGATCCGGGAAGGAGAACTGCTGTGCCTGAAGACGCGCCAGCCAAGGTGCCTTCAGCATCCAGACGCTCATCGTGTTGAGGACATGGCTGTTCATCATGTTGGCCAGGAGGGACGGGCGCACCAGCGCGCTCGACACGACCGCGCTCCTGGCGACTTCCGGGCTTCGCGCCAGGATTTCGAGCACGATCTTCGCGCCGAGGGAGTGCCCGACGAGGTGCGCCGGGCCGGTGGTTGCCCGGATGTGCGCCACGATGGCGTCGGCTTCGGCTTCGAGCGTCGTGAACGGGGTGGTGCGATCGGCACCGTGGTCCGCGAGGTCGATCACCACTCGGCGCCAATCCAGCAGCGCCTCCACCTGCTTCTTCCACATCCATCCGGCGACTCCGGCCCCGTGGACGAACACCACCGTCTCGCCAGACCCGACCTCCGAGCGTACCCGCATGGGGACGTACTACTGCGCAGTGACGGAGATGGTCTCGGCGACGGCGGCGCAGGCGGTGTCGGTGTCGTCCTCCGCGCAGAGGCGGTCGGTGGTCGCAGAGATCGCGTCCCCGTCGATGTAGTAGAGCGCGGCGCTCAGGTCGTGGGCGCCGGCGGCGAGGGTGAGCGTGAAGGTGGTGGTGGCGACGTCCTTCACCTGCGTGCCGTCGACCGAGATGCGGACGAACCCCTCGGCGCCGCCCTCTGAGTGCTTCGCTGGGTCCTCGAGGGTGAGCCCTTCGACGATCAACGCGCAGGAGACGTCGCCCACCGCGACGAGGTCGGTGTCGGCCGGGGTGAGCCAGGCCACAGTGGGGGCCGGGGCGATGGCGGAGTCGTCGGTCTTCGAGGTGCAGGCGAACAGAGTGAGGGCGAGCAACATGCGCCAGTATACCCGGCGGGCTGCTGATCGTCCGAGGGGCGGCCCGCACGACACCTGCCGGATCGCTACGGCGGCGCGAACACCACGCTCAGGGTGCTCCAGGCCGGCAGCGTCACCACGAAGGCCACGGTGTCGGCCCCCTTCTCCAGCGTGAGCGGCACGGACTGGGTTTCGCCGACGCTCGCCACCGAGACCCCGTCTCCGAGCGAGCTGGCCAGGAACCGGGTCGCGCGCCTGAGCGCACATCCGCCGCAGCCGGCCAACTCCACGCGCACCTCCGTGTCATCGTCGCTGTCGTTGCTGAGTCCCAGCACGACCGATGCGTCGTCGGCGACCGCGGCCGCCACCACCGGCCAGCCGCGGGTCTCGGGCGGCACCAGGATCTGGCCGTCTACGGGAAGATCGGCCAGCAACGTCTCGAGCGCCATCCACACCGGCTTGGGATTGCCGTCGATGTCCAAGAGCCCCCACGCCTTGCCCTTGGCAATCTCCGTGGGTTCGTCCATCAACTGCCACAGCAGGAGTCCGCCCGCCCCGGCGCTGAGGAGCGCCAGCGTGTTCTCGAAGACCCGCACCGCGTACCCGACGCTGTTGGTGACATTGATGCCGGGAGACGTGTCCGGGGCTCCCCAGTCGACCCCGTCGAAGTGGGTCTCCTTGGTGGCGTACTCGGTGACGAAGACCGGGCGCTCGGCGTCGGGGTCCCGCGTCGCCACGGCCATTCCCAGGTCCAGGTATTGGTCCCACAGGCACTCGGCGCCGCCGTCGCAGAAGCTGCCGTCGTCCCAGGCGTGCGAGGACCACACCGAGAGCGCGTCGACAGCCGCATCGTCCATCGCGAGGACGTCGTCCCGCCCGGAGTGGTAGTAGTCCAGCGCGGTGACGCCGGGGCCGACGATGCCCACGTCGGAGAAGCCGGCCGCGTCCAGGGCGGTGCGGGTGGCGACGACGAGGTCGGCGAGGTCGTCGGGGGCGATCCCGGTGGACCAGGCCCCGCCGCTGTCGGGTTCGTTCATGAGCTCGACCGCCCACGGGCGCAACCCGTGACCATCCAAGGTGACCACGTGCCCGGCCCACCAGTCGGCGAACCCGTCGACGTCGGTGAGCATCCCGCGGGTGGCGTAGCCGCCCGGCTCCGCCCAGACCATGCTGAGGACGCGCACCCCGAGCGCGTCGAGCCGGGCCGCGGTGGCTGCGAGGTCCTCCGCCACCGGATCCTCCCAGGCCGCTTCGAGGCGGACGTAGCGGAGGTTCAGTCCGAGCACGCCGCGCTCCAGGGTGTCGAGGTCGCTGGCGTGGGGCCAGACCTGAGCGCCCATGCCCGAGAAACGCTGTTGGGGCGCGTCCAGGTCGAAGCGGTAGAGGGGCGGCGTGGCGACGTCCTCGGCGACGAGCACCGCATTGTCGACGGCGACCCCGTCCCCCGCGCCGACGAGGGCGATGGTGGCGGTGGCGGCGTTCTCGGGCGCGATGGCGCTGGCCGAGACGCGCATCCAACCCTCCGGCCCGCTGAAGTCGAGGGCGTGGGTTTCGAGCTTCGTCACCGCGGCGTCGTGAAACTCGAGCTTGAGGGTGCCGTCGCCGCGGCCGTCCTCCGAACGTGCGGCGATCGACGTCGTCACCCGTTGGCCCGGGCGCACCGGCGCCCGCTGGTAGATGCCCGCATAGGGCGCCCCTCCGAGCCAGACGTACCGCGCGCCGTCGTCGGCGGGATCGGCGCCCTGTGTCGTGTCCAACCAGGCTCGGCTGCCGGCGGCGAACCCCGTCCAGCCGTCGGGGAGTACGGACTCGTTCCAGGGATCCTCGGCGGCGCCGTCCTCGAAGGAGCCGTTGGCGACGAGCGAGACCGGCTCGGAGTCGGAGTCGGTGTCGGCGTCGGTGTCGGTGTCGGTGTCGGTGTCGGTGTCGGCGTCGGCGTCGGTGTCGGCGTCGGCGTCGGTGTCGGTGTCGGTGTCAGTGTCCGTCTCCGCCTTGGGGGGCGCGCCGGAC
>JAYVAS010000386.1:0-10496 GCA_043750895.1 Pseudomonadota bacterium | reverse complement strand
GGCGTACGACGCCGCGGGCCCCTTTCACGGCTGATGCCGGCGCGCGCTCCGGACGAGCCCTCAGGTCGCGGACGACGATCCGCACCCGGCCATCGGGGTCGCCGAACCGTTGGACGCGCCGGACGCGTAGTGGTCGTTGATCGTGCCGTCCCCCGCGACCCCCTCCTGCCCGTGCACGCAGAAGTCGGCGAGACCGTCGCTCCCAGTGCTCTCCCAGGTGGCGTAGACCCCGCGGACGTCGCCGTCCGGCCGCCAGTCGAGCTGCGCCCAGTCGGCGGCGTTGGGGGTGGGCCAGCTCACCGCCTGACGGTCCGTACCATCGCCGGCGAGGGACCGGGGTTGCGCGGCGGCGGTCACATACGCGTCATTTGTGGCCTCATAGGCGAGTTGGGCGGTCTTGATACCGTCCATGATCGGGGGCACCTCCGCCCGCCGGGCCTTGTTCTGCATGTCCGTCCACGACGGAATCGCGATCATCGCGAGTATACCGATGATCGCCACCACCACCATCAACTCGACCAGCGAGAAGCCCCGGCGCGCCATATATACTCCCGTACCCCGACAGTGTCCTACCTCGTCGCAGGCATGTCAAGGTGCGGAAGGCAAGGTTCCGATAACGCCCGCATCGAAGGTGAGGTCGCTCGAGTCGGCCGCCGATTGGTGCACCTCGACGGCGAGGACGTGCGGTCCGGGCGTCAACAGCGCAGGATCGATCTCGAAGGAGAACACTTGCGTCTCCTCAGCATCCCCCACCGACAGGGTCGCCAGCGTATTCGCGTCGAGGCCGCCGCTGGGGAGGTTGGAGCGCACCACCTCGACCCCGTCCAGATAGACCACCGCGCCATCGTCGCGTTTGAGTTGGAGGGTCGCCGTCCTCAGGCCCTCGACGGTCACGTCGAAGTGGGCGCGAAACCAGGTGGTGATGAATTTCTGGTTGGGATCGGCCCCGTAGGACACCATCGTGGCTTGGGCGTCTCCGTAGCCGAGCGGTGCCACCCCTTCCGTCCACGCCGCGTCGTCGAAGTCGGAGCTGGCCCACGCCGCGTCCACGACGCCCTGGTCCCAAAATCGCCAGGAATTCGACAAAGAAAAGAAGGTGACGTCGGAGAGCACCTCAGGCACGTTGGACACCCCCGGTGTCCCACGGAAGACGAATGAGAAACAACCCGCCTCGGAGCAGCAGTCTGGCGTGCGCGCCACCGAGAAGTCGGCGGCCACCGCACCGTAGGTGACCAGGCTACCGCGCCCGTCCGGCGCGTACAGTCCGACTTCGCCACCCTCCGCAGACAGCGCGAACGGGAGCGTGGTGCCATCCGCTTCGACCAGAAGGAACCCACCGGCGTCAAGCACGCCGGAGAGCGGACCGCGCCGTGGTTCGTCGCGGTCATCGGTGAGGGACCAGCCCGTGAGATCGACGGCGTCGGCGCCGGGGTTGTGGAGCTCGATCCAATCCGGGGTGAGACCGCTGTCCCCGGTGAGCGTGGCGTCGTTCTCGGGCATCCACTCGTTGATGCACAGCTCCAGCGGCGGCCAGGTCACGGGAGAGGTCCCGGTGTCGGTGGGCGTCGGGGTGGGGTCGGTGACGGTATCGGTCACCACGGGAGGGTCCCGATCGGTGTCCGCCTCGGTGCCGGTACAGGCGAGCAGGAGGGCGGTGATCATAGGCCCCAGAACCGACGCATGTAGTCACCCCGGCCGAGGGTCCAGGTCCGGATCGCATCTCGGTAATAGGAAACGTTCGACGCACCACATTCCTGGCGCGGGTCCTGCTGGGAGGCATCCCAGGTCGTTTCGTCCATGACGTTGAACAGCTCGGTGAGCGAGACCGGATCGAGCTCCTCGAGCACGGTCGCCACCATCTCGGCGTGCGTCGCCGCGCACGTCGGGTCCGCGAAGCAGGTCGAGGCCAGATCCCCCGCCGGGTAACGCCAGCTCATTCCCCAATCCGAGTCGTTCAGGAAGGAGTAGTCGTAGTCCCAGGGGATGATGTTGGCCTTGCCGTCGGCGGGGTCGAAGTACACCCGGTAGTTGTTGATGTCCAACGCGTAGCCGTCGTTCTGGCCGGTCCACTGCTCGCCGACGACTTCGCGGTGGAAGGCGTCCCAGTTCAGGACCGCGCCCAGCGTCTCGACATACGCGCCGCTGGTGGGCGCGACCGACAGCGCCTGCGAGACCCCCTTGATGTCGGCCCAGGCCACGTCCGTCCCCTCTTCGAGCGCGTACAGCTCGTCCACGCCGTTGTTGAAGTCGAGCAGCACGTAGTTGTACCCGCCGTACCAGACGTACTTGCCGTCGTACAGATTCCCGGTTCCATCCGCCCAATTCCGCGTCGTGAACCGGTCGTCCTGGGTCTCGACGATGACGTACAGGCCGTAGTCGGCCCCGTTCACCGTGACCCAGGCGAAGCCGGTGCGCGACGCCGGCACCCCGGCGCGGGCGAGCACCGCGAGCGCCATCGGCTCCTTCAGAAAGGAGCAGTCGACGACCGAGTTGTTGAGGGACAGGGACTCCAGCCCGTAGAACCGCTGATCGGACACGAAGTGGTTGAAGTCCACCTCAAACTTCGGCTTTCCCGCCAGCGTCCGGAACGAGCCGATCTTGCCGCGGAGGCGCACGCCGACTTCGGGGAGGGGCACCCCGTCGATGGACACGTCCGCGAGCACGTGCGTGTAGGGGTCCGCGGCGAGCAGGTTGCTCGACACCGCGGGGAGCGTGAGGTCGATGTGGTGCACGGTGTCGGGGACGAAGAACCAACTGTCGAGGTCGGCGTCCTGGGCGCCCGCATCCTCCTCGCTCACGGGCGGCGCGTCCGCGTCGGGCGGCACCTCTACCGACGTGTCGACCGGTGGCCGCCGGTCGTCCGCGCGCCCGGACTCGGTTTCGGGCGCGGCGCACGCGACGACGAGCATCCAGAACATGCCGACACCATAGGCGGACTGGACCTGCCCGTCCAGGTCAGGGGGCGAACGCATAGAGGTCGTCGAGCAGGTACGAGCGACCCGTCCAGGAGTCGAAGTTCTCGTCGAACTGGATCTGCCAGACCACCTCCCCCGCGGGCGTGATCTCCTTCACCCCACCGGCGCTCCCGTAGTAGTGCAGCGTGTTGCCGCCCGGGAGGCGCCGCAGCCCGCCCTTGTACCGCGCCGCGAACTCCGGCTCGCTGACGTAGCTCCAGACCAGGGACATGGACTGGGTGTCGTGGTCGAGCTGGTACTCGTACGATGCGGTGGCCTCGAAGCCCCCGCGGGGGCTGGCGCCGAAACCAGAAGAGAGCAGGAGCCGATCCGCGGAGAGCAGCTGCGCTTCGTGTTGCCACTGCCAGATCGCCTCCTCGGGCACCGCGTAGCCGCTCCCGCTGTTGGGCTGGGCATACCAGAGCACCGCACCCGTCGCGGCGTCGAACTCGAGCACCGTCTCGTGGCTCCACAAGCTCACGGTGTAGGTGTCGCGGTCGGCGTTGAAGGACAGCGCGTTGGACCCACACTGCTCCGCGCCGCCGCCGCCGGAGCTGTCGAGGTCGGCGCTGACGATCCAGTCCATGCAGGACCAGATGGTGACCGGCTCGGCGTCGCCTTCGCTCACCACCACCAGGTCGTCACCCCGGTCGCTCCGGTCCCAGGCGATGGTGTCCGCGGAGAGGTCGTCGAAGGAGTGGGCCAGCCCCGGCACCGACCACTGCCGCACCGTGCTGCCGTCGAGCCGGATCTGGTGGATCACCGAGTCGGCGTCGGGGTCGAAGGAGGTCCAATAGAGGTCGTCGTCGAAGAGGATGGTCGTCCCGTCGCGGGACGGCTTGGCGTACAGGGTCCACGAGCGCGGATTGGCCGGGATGGCCCACACGTAGCGCCCCTGGCGGTCGATGAGGGTCACCCAGAAGGACGGGGTGTTGGACATCATCGGCTCCTCGGCCGACACGCTGGTGAGCAGGAACCGGCCGGTGGGATCCCACTGGTCGGCCTCGGCGAGGTCCAGCACGACGGTGGGGAGCGCGTCGGGCACCGCGCCCGTGGTGATCCCGGGGCCGGCCGCGTCGTCCGCCGCCGCCCCGTCCTGCACCACCACCTTCCACGCGAGGTCTGCTCCGTACGGCACGCCGAGCACGATCTGCTCGTGGCTGCCCGCAAATCCCTCCCGGAGCGGCGTCTCCAACCACGTCTCGCCCTCGAAGCGGTACGCGACGTGGACCGAGTCGGTCGCGACATCCTGCTCCCAGGACACGGTTACCACCGACCCGATCTCCTCGTGGAGGCGCGCGGAGAGCGCGGACACGACCGCATCGGCGTCGACGGTCGACGGCGTGTCGGTGCCCCCCGCACGACCCGCGTCGGAGCCGCAGGCCGCGATCAGGAGGAGGCTCACCGGCGACATCGAAACTCCATGACCTTCCATGCCGGCCCTGGGTTGATGGGATCGCGCTGGCCTACCGACCCCTGTACCCGGAAATCCGTGACAATGGATACCCGCCGTTTCCCGGGGTGGCCTTACCCCCTTTTCCGGAGCATCCGATGTTGACCTTCCTGCTCGCCTCTGCCGCTCACGCCGCCTGCACCGTCACCCTCACCTCCCCCGCCAGCGGGACCGTGCAGGCGTCCTCCCCGCTCCTCCGGTGGACCGGAGACTGCACGAGCTACCGCGTGCAGGAGTCGCCCTCGAGCACCTTCCCGGTCGTCAGCACGGTGAACCAGCGGTACGCCGCGACGCGGAGCTTCCGCATGGCCGAGGACACCTGGGATGGCTACCAGGCCGGCGCGTGGGCCGCCGGGGTGTACTGGCGGGTGCAGGGGCGCGCGTCGGACGGCACCATCACCACCTCTGCCAGCCGGCTGATGACCATGGCCCCGGACCTGGACGACGACGGCTACTCCTCCACGGTGGACGGCGACTGCGACGACACCAACGCCGCCGTCAACCCCGGCGCCGCCGAGGTCTGCGACGATGGCCTGGACAACGACTGCGACGGCACCAGCAACGGCTGCGCGCTCTCGGGGACCATCGATCTGAGCGCCGCGGACGGCAAGTTCAGCGCCGCGTCCGCGGGCGCCGGGGGCGGGTTCGCCGTGGCGATGGTGGGCGACACCAACGGCGACGGCTGGAGCGACCTCCTCGTCGGCGCGCCCGGCGACGACACCGCCGGCACCGACGCCGGCGCGGCGTACCTCTTCTACGGACCGGTCTCGGGGACCGTGTCGCTCGCGAGCGCCGACGCCATCGTCACCGGCGACTCCGCCGGGGACCAGCTCGGCTGGGCGGTGGGCGGCGGCGGGGACACCGATGGCGACGGCCTCGCCGACGTGGTGATCACCGCCGAGAACGACGACACCGGCGGCAACAACGCCGGGGCGGCCTACGTCTTCTACGGGGGCCTCGTCGGCAACGTCTCGGCCACCGCGGCGGACGCGACCCTCATCGGCGAGAACCTCTCCGACCAGTTCGGGTGGCGCGCCACCTTCGCCGACTTCGACGGCGACGGCATCGCCGACCTGGCCGTCTCCTCCCCCGATCAAGACGCCAACGGCAGCCTCACGGGGACGACCTACGTGTTCTACGGCCCGGTGAGCGGGACCATCGACGCCTCGATCGCCGACGCCCAGCTCCGCGGCGACACCTCCGGGGACACCTCCGGGCACGGCTTCGCGGTGGGCGACCTCAACGGAGACGGCGCCGACGACCTCGTTCTCGGCGCCGACGAAGCCGACGACGGGGGCCGCGACTCCGGCGCTGCCTACCTCATCCTCGGACCGATGATCGGCACCCAGGTGTTGACCACCTACGACGCGATCATCGTCGGGGAAGACGCGCGGGACGGGGCGGGCGCCGAAGTCGCGGTCGGCGACTGGGACGGCAACGGCGTCGACGACCTCGCCATCGCCTCCCCGGGCGACGACCTGGCGGGGACCGACGCCGGCGTGATCTCCATCCTCTACGGCCCGCTGAGCGGCACCATCGACCTCTCGGCGGCCGACGCCCGCTTCACCGGCGGCACCGGGGAGCAGGTGGGCACCGCCCTGGTCTCGGCTGGAGACCTCAACGGTGACGGCGCGGACGACCTGTTCGTCGGCAACGGTCGCAACGACAGCGGCGGCGTCGACGCCGGCGCCGGTTGGGTGCTGTACGGGCCCTTCACCGGGACCACCGCCCTCACCGCGGCGGACCTCACCCTGGTGGGAGAGGACGCCGGCGACGCCGCGGGCGGCGGCGGCATCGGGGGCGGCGGGGACGGCACCGGCCACACCCTGGCCGGCGGCGAGGATCTCGACGGGGACGGCACGCCCGACCTGGTCATCGGCGCGGTGGGCGACGACGCCGGCGGCACCGACGCGGGCGCGGTGTACCTCGTGGTCGGCTCCGGGCAGTAGATCGCGGTCGTGCGCGGCGGCCTCAGCGGCCCCGAATCTCGATGCCCTTCCAGTCGAGCACCCATCCCAGGGCCTTCAGCGCGGCGAGTCGCTGGCGCACCGGCGCCCCGTCGATGCGCTCGAGCCGCACCGTCTCGCCCCGGCCTCGAGCCCACGCCGTCAGCGGGGCGAGCCCGGCGTCGGTCAACAACACGGCCCGGCCTGCCAGGTAGAAGCCGAACGTCCCCTCGACGATCCCCACCCGCGCCCCCGCCACCCGCCGGCAACCGGCCACGGGCCAGTCGAGCAGCGCCCCGAACGGTTGGGCCGGATCGGTCGCCGCGAGCACCCAGGCCCCCGTCGCCGCCTCCCGTACCCCGTCGATGGCCCCCGGGGCGGCGTACTGGGCGCCCCCCAGGCCGTCCACGAAGTAGCCACGACGGACCTTTCCCGCCTCCTCCAGACCACGGAGCGCCGGCCACACCGCCGCCGCCCCCTCCGCCTGGACGGTGCGCCCCCCCACCACGCCGTAGCGCCCCAACAACGCCTCCGCCGCCGCCAACGCGGCGCGGGTGGGATCCGAGGCGGCCTCCACGAGGCCCCACCGCCCGCCGGCCTGCGTCATACGACCCCGTGTCCGCGGGCCTCCGCGCGCGCGCAAGGGGTGGAAGGTGTCGTTGGTGACCTGGCCCGCCCACACCAGGCGCCAGAGCCGTTCGAGGGTGTCTTCCAGGCTGGCACCCACCGACAGCTCGGAGAGGAAGGAGGCGCCGCGGGCGCGCAGGCGGTCGAGGATGGGGTCCTCCACCAACGAGGGCACGGCGACGCGCAGGGCTGCGCGGTCCCGGCGCACGATCAGCACCCGGCCGTCGTCGTCGCCGAGCGCGGCCTGCCCGATCCAGACGATCTCGCCGCGCGCACCCAGCTCGTCGAGCAGGGCCGGCCGGTAGTTGACGACGCGGGCCGGGAGGATGGCGTCCTCCAGATCCGTGAACGGCAGCGCCACCCCCTCCAACTGGATCAGCGCCGCGCGCAGCCGATCCAGGCCGGAGGCGGGGGCGTCCACCCCGTGCCAGCGGCCCAGGAAGGCGGCGAAGCGCGCCGGTTCGACCGCCGCCGCGGCCCCGCGGGCGACCTCCAGGGACCCCCGGCGAATCCGGCGCAGCACCTCGGTGGCGACGAGGCAGGAGCCCGAGCCGCGGTAGTCGGCCTCCTGCACCAGCCCCTTGCCGACGAGGCTGCGGACGGCGGGTTCGAGCAGCCCCACGGCGAGTCCCCACCGCGCCGCCACCGCTGCGCGCGCCACGGGCGCATGGGTGCGCAAGAAACGCTGCACGAGCGCTTCGAAGGCGTCGGGGACGGGAGACAAGAGGGCCTCGGGGAGGGGCGGGAGGACCACGCCGAGGGCGTCCCGATAGGTCGCGGCGTCCTCCACCGCGATCCACCGCGCTTCCCCGGCGATCGAGATCCGCACCGCCCGGGTGGAGGTCGCCAGCTCCGCCGGCGTCACCGTCGACCGCAACGCGAGCTCTCCCTCGGCCAGATCCCCCACTCGCCGGAGCAGGTCGTGGAGCTGGTCCGCCGTCTCGGCGCGCCAGCCCACCGCGGTGCCCTGGAGCTCGGCCTCGGTGCGGTCGATGACCTCCGGATCCAACAACGTCGCCCAGTCTGGCTCCCCGAGCACCTCGCGCAGCAGCTCGCGGTCCACCGTGAGCACCTGCGCCCGCCGCTCGGCCTTGGGGCCATCCAGGGCGTAGATCCACTCGCTCACCCACCGCCAGGCCAGCGCCCGCGCCAGGGGTGACGGCCCGCGCGTCTCCACCTCGTCGACCCGGATCACGCCGGCGCGCACCCCCGCGAGCAGCTCGGTGAAGCCCGGCACGTCGAGCACGTCCTGGAGGCACTCCCGCGCTGTCTCGACCAGCAGCGGGAAGTCCGGCCAGCCCCGGACCGTCGCGAGCAGGTGATTGGCCCGGATCCGCTGCGCCCACAGGGGGGTCCGTTTTCCTGGTTTGTTTCGGGGGAGGACCAACGCGCGCGCCGCGTTCTCCCGGAACCGACCCGAGAACAGGGCCGAGTCGGTGAGCCGCTCCAGCAGCAGGTCCTCGACCTCCTCCGGGTCGGGGAAGAGCAGCGCCCGCGGGGGTGGCTCGTCCCCGGCGGCGAACCGGAGCGTGATCCCGTCGTCCCCATACAGGGTCTGCGGCGGGGTCCCGGCGGCGGCGGCGACCTTGGCCTCGATCGCCAACGCCCACGCGCCGTGCACGCGTGCGCCGAAGGGCGAGAGGATGGCGACCCGGACGTCGCCCACCTCATCGAGGTACCGCTCGACGGTGACCGCCCGATCGGTGGGCAAGCATGCGGTCCACGCCTTCTGCTCTGCCAGGACCTCCAACAGCTGGGTGGCCGCGTCCGGATGGAGGCAGTGCGCCGTGACCAGGCGCGCGTGCGCGGATTCGGCATCGAGCGCGTCGATCTCGCGGAGGAAGGCGCCCACGTTCCGACCCGTCGCCGCGGGCCGACCGGCGCCATCGCCCCGCCAGAAGGGCATCCGCCCCGGCTCTCCCGGGGCCGGGGTCACCACCACCCGGTCCTTGCTGATGTCCTCGATGCGCCAGCTCGACGCCCCGAGCTGAATCACGTCCCCCCGGCTGGACTCGAACACCAGCTCTTCGAACAGCTCACCGACCTTGGGCCCGGCGTGACCGAGGTGTACCGCGTACAGCCCGTGGTCGGGGATGGTGCCCGCGTTGAGCCGACCCAGCGCGGCGGCTCCGGGACGGATGCTGACCACATCGGTGGCACGATCCCACACGACCCGCGCCGGCAGATGCCCGAGCACCCCGCCTGTCCACCGGCCGGCGAGCATGTCGAGCGTGCCATCGAAGGCCGCGCGACCCAGGTTCCGGTACGGTGCGGCCCGACGAACCGTCGCGTAGAGCGCGGCGACCGCCACCGGCGCGTCGGCGACCATCGCCACCAACTGTTGGGCGAGCACGTCGAGGCAGTTCTGTGGCAACTGGAGCGGTTCGATGTCGCCCCCCCGCATCGCGGCGGCCAGCGTGGCACACTCGATGAGATCGGCACGAAAGCGCGGGAAGATCCGACCCTTGGACGTACCCCCCACCTGGTGACCAGCCCGGCCGACCCGCTGTAATCCCCGCGCCACCGAGCCCGGGGACTCCACCAACACCACCAGATCCACCGACGCCATGTCGATGCCCAGCTCGAGGGTACCGGTGGCCACGATCGCCCGCAGGCGCCCCTCCTTGAGGGCCGTCTCGATCGCCGCACGTTGGGGCGGCGCGATCGAGCCGTGATGGGCCAGGCAGACCTCCTCCCCTGCGAGCTCGTTGAGCCGCTGCGCCAGGCGCTCGCACATGCGGCGGCTGTTGGTGAACAAGAGCGTGGTGGTGTGGGCACGGACCAGCTCGAGCAGACGCCCGTGGGCCTCTGGCCAGCCGGACCCCCGATCGAGCGCAAAGCCGGCCTCGTTGTCGGGGTCGGTGTCCACGGCGCGGAACCACGGTTCGACGCGTAGATCCAGCGCCGGACGCACCCCCGCGTCCACCACCTCCACCTCCCGGTCCCCGCCCAGCCACGCCGCCACCTTCTCGAGCGGCCGGACGGTCGCCGAGAGGCCGATCCGCTGGACCGGGCGCCCGGTGAGCTGCTCCAGCCGCTCCAGGGACAGCGTGAGGTGCACCCCCCGCTTGCCGTCGGCGAGGGCGTGAATCTCGTCCACGATGACCGTTTCCACCGTGCGCAGCGACTCCCGCGCCGCCGATCCGAGCAGCAGGTAGAGCGACTCCGGGGTGGTCACGAGGATCTCGGCCGGACGGCGGATGAAGCGGGCGCGATCCCGCGCCGGCGTGTCCCCGGTGCGGACGTCGATGCCCACCGGACGGAGCGCCGGGTCCGACGCGAGGATGCCCCGCAGGGGGACGCGGAGGTTCCGCTCCACGTCGTAGACCAGCGCCTTGAGGGGCGAGATGTAGAGCACCCGGCAGCCGGGGGGCGCGTCGGGCGGAAGGGCGAGCAGGCGATCGATGGCGGCGAGGAAGGCGGCGAGCGTCTTGCCGCTGCCCGTGGGCGCGGCCAGCAGCACGTGGGCGCCGGCCTGGATGCGGGGCCACGCCAGGGACTGTACCGGGGTAGGGT